>CAIMVB010000295.1 GCA_903844785.1 uncultured Rhodospirillales bacterium
CACTTTCCACCAGCGCATGGGCCTGAATGAGATTAGCCGCCGAGATCTTCCCCAGATTGCGTGTCATGGTGCTGCGCATCCGCCCGGCTTCAATCAGGCCCGCAACCTCATTCAATAGCCGGTGCTGTTCGATCATGTCGGACGTATTGAACAGCGGCCGCGTGAACATCAGTTCCCAATGGATGGAAACCGATTTGCGCATCACATCGCGCGCATCCACCGGCGCCTGGCTTTCAATCAACAGAATGCGCCCTTGCGGTGCCACGGCATCCACCATCGCGGCCCAATTCTTCGCCGTGGTATTGGCGGAATAGATCAGATTGGCGCCGCGCAAACCCAGCGCCTTCATCTGTGCGGCGATATCACCATGATGATCCACCACATGATGCGCGCCCAAATCACGGCACCATTGCGCCGTTTCTGGCCGAGACGCTGTTGCCACCACGGTCAAGCCAGTCACCGCGCGCGCAATCTGGATCACCATGGACCCAACGCCGCCTGCGCCACCAATCACCAGCAGAGTCTGCCCCTGCCCGCCGCCCTGCGGCACGCCCAGACGATCAAACAAGCCTTCCCAGGCGGTAATCGCGGTCAGCGGCAATGCAGCGGCTTCGGCAAAGGTCAGGTTGCGCGGCTTGCGCCCAACAATGCGTTCATCCACCAGATGCAATTCGGCATTAGTGCCTGAACGATTGATCACGCCGGCATAAAACACCTCATCGCCCGGACGAAACAAGGAACATTCCGGCCCCACGGCGCGCACCACACCAGCGCCATCAAAGCCAAGAATACGTGGGCCCTCATTGGGGTCATCGCGGCGGCGCACCTTGGTATCCACCGGGTTCACCGAAACCGCGTGGATTTCCACCAGCATATCACGCCCAGTCGGCGCGGCGGGTGGCGGGATTTCCAGATCAACCAGCGCATCCGCCTGATCGATCGTCAAACATTTCCTGTAGCCAACCGCCTTCATCGCAGCCCCCTGTTTCTCTCTCGCGTCAGCCAACACGCAGCAATCCTGGCCCTTCTTCGCGCAACCAGGCTTCCGCTTCATCGCGATGCGGCGCCAACGCCTTCACATGCGCCCAGAAGCGCGGTGAGTGATTAAGCTCACGCAAATGCGCGACCTCATGCGCCACCACATAATCCAGCACAGCATCCGGCGCCATCACCAGGCGCCAGGAAAAAGCGAGCGTGCCATCCGGCGCGCAAGACCCCCAGCGGCTTTGCGTATCCTTCACGCGAATGGCCTTGATGGCGACACCCAATTTCGCGGCATGATCAGTCGCCAGAGGAATGATGCGCCGTTTTGCCTCGGCCCGCAGAAAATCGCGCAAGCGACGCGGCAGAAATTCCGCGGCACCCGTCACGATGATAGCGCCGCTTTCCACAAAGGCGCCGCCACGCCGCGCAGGTTCATGCCGGACCGGATGTGGCACACCACCCAGCGGCACCTCTGCCCCATCGGTCAATACAACACTTGGCGCCAAGGCCTTCAGACGATTCAGCACCCAGGCGGCGTGGGTGGTCAGCAATTCCAACCCGGCGCGACGGCTGGCACGCATCGGCAGCGTGACCACCACATCACCGGCGCGGGGATCAATGCGCAGGCTGACCGCGCGCGCCCGCTGAGAGCGCCGCCAGCGCACCGGGCAAAGCTCCGGCGGACCCAAAAGGCCAGGGCGAAGCGGCACCATTTCCGAATCGGGCAAAGACATCGCCGCACCATGCCGTCAAGCCCATGCAATTTTCAACCGCTTGACACTTGGGCGCTTTCGCGCGCGAGTGTCACCATGCGTTTCGCCCTCAGCGCCATCCTGCCTCTTTTGCTGCTTGGAACCATTTGGGGTGCCACACCAATTTTCGTGAAGACATTGGGTGGCATGGGTTGGCCGCCGCTCATGATCGCGCTTGGCGCTTCAGGCTTCAGCACCATCACCTTGCTGTGCGTTTGCTTCGCGCGGCGCGAAATGCCACCGCTGAAACGCCCGCATCTGATCCATTATGGCGTATCGGGCCTGACAGGATTGGTGCTGTCCAATCTTTGTGGCTTCACAAGTTTGCAGCATATTCCAGCAGGGTTCTTTTCCTTGCTGATCCCACTTTCCCCCATGCTGACGGTGCTGGGTGCCATGGCACTGCGGATGGAAAGCGTTTCCTGGCGGCGCATCGGCGGCAGCGTGCTTGGCCTGGTCGGCATCGGCCTTGCCATGGCGCCTGGTGCCGCGCTGCCAGACCCGAAGGCGCTGCCCTGGGCCTTACTCGCGGCGCTGACGCCGGTTTGGTATGCGGCGGCGAATATCGCGGGCGTTAAGCTTGCGCCACGCGGTGCCGCACCCCTGGCGCTTGCCGCCGGCACTTGCGGCGCGGCGGCGCTGATCATGGCCGTGATCGCACTCGCCACCGGGCAAATCCGCGCCGTGGCTTGGGCAGGCCTGCCCATTACCATGACGCAAGGCGTGCTACTGGCACTGGCGTATTTGATCTATTTCCGCTCACTCGCGACCCAGGGCGGCGTGGTGACATCGCAGGTTGGCTATATCGTCACCATCACCGGCCTGATCTGGGGCTTTGCGATTTTTGGCGAAGTGCCGGGCTGGCTGACGATCCCTGCCGCCGCCTTGGTATTTGCCGGGCTCGCGCTGGTGACGCTGCCCGGCAAGAAAAAGCTCAGCCAATAAGGTGCTTGAGTTCCGTTTCCACAAAGGAAAGCGGCGCGCTACCCGCATTGACGACATTATGTTCAACGCCCGCCATGCGCGCATAAGGCACACCCGCCTTCAGCGTGGCGGTTGCGGTTTCGCCACCCGGCAATTCCAATAACAGCGTGCCATCCGTGACCGGCACCACCACATAAGCCATGCCGTGGCGATGCCAGCCGGTTTCCGCCCCTGCTTCGAAATCCCAGCGCGTGACGCGCACATGCGCGTCATCAATTTCCACCGTGGCGGTGGCCGGGGCACGGCAGCGGAGCGGTTCCTTCATCGGCCTATTCCGCCGCCTTGGCGGGGGAAAGCCCCGGCAGCGGCAGCGCACCCGCAGCACCCCAAGCCGCCCATACCGCGTCAGCCTGCGCGGCATTCAGCGGCAGATGCGGCGGGCGAATGGTGCGCCAGCCGGCATCACCCGTGCTGCGCGCAATAATCTCACGCAGGCCAGGGATCAGCGGCACGGATGTCGCGGCCTTGCGGGTCGCGTTCAGCACGGCTTGCGCTGCATCCGCTTCTGGCCCGGTGCGCTTCGCGTAAACAATGCCGCCCCAATGGGAATTACCGTTGGAAGCGGCAGTGATGCAGCCCGCGCCACCTTCGGCCAGGATCCGTTGCAGGAATTCATCGCTGCCGGAATAAACCTCAAACCCATCCTTGGCGAAGGCCTGCACCATGGCTTGCATATTGGCGTAATCGCCCGAGGAATCCTTCACACCCTTGATGGTGCCAGGGAAAGCCTTGATCAGGCGTTCCAGCAGCGAAAGGCTGAACGGCACCGCAGATTGCTGCGGGAAGTGATACAGATACACCTTCACCCCGCCGCCAATGCGGTTCAGCGCTTCCGAGAAATAGGCGAACAGCCCATCATCCGAAGGGCCCTTGTAGTAGAAGGGCGGCAGCATCAACACGCCGGGGCAGCCGGCATCGCGCGCATGCTTGGTCAGTTCCACGCTATCCATCAGGCTGGCGCAGCCTGTGCCCGGCATCATCCGCGCCGCCGGAATGCCGCGCGCAATCAGCCCTTCCAGAATGGCCTTGCGTTCATGCAGGCCGAAGGAATTCGCCTCACCTGTCGTGCCCAATACGCCAAGCCCGGTGCAGCCATTGGCCAGCAGCCATTTCGCATGCGCCGCCATGCGGTCCAGATCAGGGGTCAGATCAGGCTTCATCGCCGTCAGCACTGCGGCATTCACGCCGCCATAAATCGCGTCTTTCATCAGGGGCATCCTTGCTAGGCCTGGGGCATCTTCGTCGCGCGGATAGCGCGCGACGTCAATCATGCGGATAGCGCGCCGCGTCAATCAGGGCGCTTGGACTTCCGCGGCATCATCCCTGGCCAGCGCACCACGTGATCTTCCAGCGCGCCCGCCTGGCGTTCATCAACCGCGCGCCCGCGCACGGAAACCCCCGCGCGATGTACGGTTTCTGGATCACCAGAGACCAGCGGGTGCCACCAGGCCAAATCCCGCCCTTCCGCCACCATCCGATAAGCGCAACTCGGCGGCAGCCAATCAATGGCGGCGAGCTTCTTTGGCGTGAGCTTCACGCAATCCGGCACGCGCTTCTTGCGCCCCGCGTAATCCGAACATTGGCAACTATGTAAATCCAACAACCGGCACGCCACTTCCGTATAGGCCAGCGCATCGGTTTCCTCATCGCGCAGCTTATGCAGGCAGCAGCGCCCGCAGCCATCGCACAGGCTTTCCCATTCTGCCCGAGACATCTCGGTCAGGGTTTTACTTTTCCAGAAGGGTGTTTTTTTTGTCACGCAGTAGCAATAACGCCCTTAGCGCCGATTGGCCGGCGGCGGCGCCAGGCTTTCCGTCTGCACACGCCCAGTGCCAGCACTGCCGGAAGAAGTGCCGCCCGAAGGTGCCGGCGCGGCGGAACTGCCTCCACCACTGCCAGGCGCACCCAAGCGCATCAGCGCGCCACGCAGCGGGTCGCTGCCCGGGTTATGCGCTTCCATCGCCACCACCACCTGCCGCGCCGCCATCTCGCGCCCGAAATAGGCGCGCATCTTATCGCTATCGGCCGAAAGCAGCGCCCCCTCCAGCGTGATGCCCGCGAACAGACCGCGCGTCCTGGCAATGGTGACAATATCCGCCCCCACCGCCGCTGTGGTCGCGCCTTCAATGCTGCGCCCGAGTGTGGCGAAAGCCACGCCCGCTTCAGCGCCGAATTTGAATTGGCTATCCAGCATGGCATTCAGCCCCTTCTGGGTCATGATCAGCATGACCACCTGGGCATCCTGCAAGCCGGCCTGAAAACCCAGGCTGCCGCTTACCAGATTGTAGAAGGCGGGGGATGACCAGGAACCACCGCCATCACGGGCGGCCAGCACACAGTCACCAAATTGACCCCCCACGATGAAGCCAGCGCGGAACACGCGTGGGCAGATCATGACCCCCTTGGCATTGCGGAGCAGCGCCTTGGCATCCCCGGTATTATCGGCCGGCCCCATCATTTCCTGAAGCGTGAGCGTGGCGCGATCCACCAATGCCTGTTCGTCGGCCTGGGCGCGGACGCTGCCCGAAAAGCCAAACATGGCAAGGAGTAAGGCGCTGAAAAGCATGATAGGGCGCATGAAAATCATTTCCCAAGCCGTTGTTTCACTTGATTCTACACCAAGGCTTCGCGCCGGGGAAAGGGTTTCTTTAAGGCAAGTTTCAGCTTTCCAACACTGGCGGCGTCCAGGGTTCCTCATTTACCGCCGAAACGCGCCAATCCAGCCCATGCTTTTCAATCCGCGTCAGCGATAGATTCTTGATGCTGAAAATCAAAGCCTGATCGGGCGAAAGCCCCATGGCATGCGCAAGCGCGGCGCGGATAGACCCGCCATGCGCCACAATCACAATATCCTGGCCTTCCAACAGCGTCGCCAGGCGTTCCAGCACCCCGGCTACGCGCGCCTGAACCTCCCGGAAGCTTTCGCCGCCCGGCGGGTGTTCTTCGCCCGCATGGGGCCAGAAGGGATGCGCCGGGCGCGTCAGCAGCGCGGGCAGAGCTTCATGCGGAATACCCTGCCATTCGCCCAAATGCTGTTCGGCAAAATCCGGCTCCGCTTCCAAATCCGCCGCGGGATAGCCCGCCGCAAACACCGCCGCAGCAGTGGCGCGGGTGCGGGACAGGTTGGTCACAAACCACCGCGCCGGCTGCGGCAGGCGCCCGGCCAACCAGCGATAGGATGCGGCTTCTTCCTGAAGTGCCAGATCGCACAACCCCACATCCATGCTGCCATAAAGCACCGCGCGGGCTGAAGGTTCCACCAGCGCATGCCGCACCAGAAAGAAGCGCGTCGGCGTCACGCTGGCGCATCCAGCGCATGGGTCATCAGATCATCCAATGCACAAATCTCCAGCGCCGCTTCATGGGTTGCTTCCAACAACACTGGCGGCGCAAAGCCGGCACGGCGCGCTTCTTCCCAACGCGCAGCGCAAAGGCACCAGCGATCCCCAGGTGAAAGCCCAGCGAAACCATATTCAGGGCGCGGCGTGGAAAGATCATTTCCCGCCGCCTTACTGAAATTCAGAAACGCGGCGCTCACTTCCGCGCAAACCACATGCAGCCCAATATCCTCAGGCCCGGTATTGCAGCAGCCATCACGAAAAAACCCAGTCAGCGGCGCCACTGAGCAAGGCAACAAAGGCCCGCCCAACACATTGCGCTTGCCGGCCTCGGCCGAGGCCGGCTTCAACCAATCAAAGCCGCCGCTCATGCCGCGGCGCGAATGGCCACTGCCTTCACATCCTCACCCACCGCATCGGCATAGGTGGCGAAATTCGCTTCAAACCGCGCCACCAAATCACGCGCCGTGCGGTCATAAGCTGCCTTGTCGGCCCAGGTTTCGCGCGGGTTGAGCATTTCACTCGGCACGCCGGGCAGGGCCTTCGGCACCATCAGGCCGAAGAAGGGATCACGCACGAATTCAACGCGGGCTAGGCTGCCATCCAGGGCGCCGCGCAGCAGGGCACGCGTCACGCGGATGGGCATGCGGTTGCCGGTGCCATAGCTGCCGCCGGTCCAGCCGGTATTCACCAGCCAGCAATCCGCGCCGTGGCGGGCCATCAAATCCGCCAGCATCCGGCCATAGACTTCCGGGCGGCGCGGCAGGAAGGGCGCGCCAAAGCAGGTGGAAAATGTCGCTTGCGGTTCCTTGCCCATGCCCTTTTCCGTGCCCGCAACGCGCGCGGTATAGCCGGACAGGAAGTGATACATGGCCTGCGCCGGGGAAAGCTTGGCAATCGGCGGCAACACACCAAAGGCATCCGCGGTCAGCATCACCACATTACGCGGCAAGCCGGCGGCACCGCTTTCGACAATGTTCGGAATATAGGGCAGCGGATAGCAGGAACGGGTATTCTCGGTCAGCCTACCATCATCCAGATCAAGCCTGCCGGCTTCATCCGCCACCACATTTTCCAGTACCGCACCGAAGCGATGCGATGCATCCCAGATTTGCGGTTCCGCTTCGCGGCTGAGTTTGATCACCTTGGCATAGCAGCCGCCTTCAAAATTGAAGACGCCGCCATCGGACCAGCCATGTTCATCATCGCCGATCAGGTTGCGTTCCGGGTCGGATGAAAGCGTCGTCTTGCCCGTACCGGAAAGCCCAAAGAACAGCGCGACATCGCCCTTGGCACCAAGATTGGCGCTGCAATGCATGGGCAGCACGCCCTTCGCCGGCAGCAGCCAATTCATGACAGTGAAAATGCTTTTCTTGATTTCGCCAGCATAGGATGTGCCGGCGATCACAATGGTTTTCGCCGCGAAGGAAAGCGCGATCACGGTTTCAGACCGGCAACCATCCTGGGCGGGGTCAGCCTGGAATTCCGGCGCATGCAGAATGGTGAAATCCGGCGTGAAGCCCGCCAATTCTTCCGCCGCCGGGCGGATGAACATATTGCGCGCAAACAAGGCATGCCAAGCATTGGTGGTGACCAGCCGCACGCGCACGCGATGCGCGGGATCAGCCCCAGCATAAAGGTCCTGGGTGAAAAGCTCAGGCTTTTCGCCAAGCCAGCCGCGCACCCGCGCAGAAAGGCCCGTGAAGCGCTCCGGCGCCATGGGCTGATTGACCTTGCCCCACCAGATATCGGCGCGCACATCGGGGTCTTCCACCACAAACTTGTCCTGCACGGAACGGCCGGTATGGGTGCCAGTTTCCGCGATAAAGGCGCCATCAGCAGAAAGCCGGCCTTCATTGCGGCGCAGCGCATGGGCAATCAGCGCGGGCGGCATCAGATTGGCGTGGACCGTTCCGGCCCCGGTTACGCCGGTTCCGGCCAAAGCTTGTTCTGCAACACTCATATAAAGGACACCCTCCAACCAACCGCTCATTCTAGGCGCTTAAAGCCCGTCATCGTGCGATATCAGGGCTGGTCGCGGCAGAATTGCGGCAGGCTCAGGCTCCGGCGGGGACTTCCCCGGCCAGGGCCGCCCGCCCTTCCCGCGCCGCGCGAATCAGCGCCATACGCACGGCGTCCGAATCGCCCACTGGCGCCGGGAAGGCAAGACGGCGGGA
>CAIMVB010000296.1 GCA_903844785.1 uncultured Rhodospirillales bacterium
CCGGCTGCTTCGATGATGTAGATATGGCGATTTGCTGGCACCCGGCGGCGTTTTCCGCGGTGAATGAACCGGTGTCGCTGGCCAATACCCGCATTGATTTCAGCTTTACCGGCCGGTCTTCCCACGCCGCCGCCGCGCCGCATCTGGGCCGCAGCGCGCTTGATGCGGTGGAATTGATGAATGTTGGCGTGAATTACATGCGCGAACACATGCCATCCGATGCGCGCATTCATTACGCCTATCTGGATGCCGGCGGCATTGCGCCCAATGTGGTGCAGGGCACGGCCAAGGTGCGCTATCTGATCCGCGCGCGGGATTTGGTGGAACTGAATGGCCTGGTCACACGCGTGCGCAAGATTGCCGATGGCGCGGCGCTGATGACGGAAACCAGCGTCTCAACCAAGGTGGTCAGCGCGGTTTCCAACCTTATGGGCAATACGCCATTGGAAAAGGCGATGTTCGACAATTTCCAACGCCTTGGCCCGCCGCAGTTTGATGATGAAGACCGCCGCTATGCGCGCGAAATCCAGGCGACGCTGAAGGCCGAGGATATTGTCTCGGCCTTCCGCCGCCATGGCCTAGCAGCCGAGATGGATTTGCCGCTTTGCGACAAGATCGTGCCGCTGGAAAACAAGGGCTTTGGGGGCGTGGGTTCCACCGATGTCGGCGATGTTTCCTGGGCGGTGCCAACCGTGCAGGCGCGGGGTGCGACTTGTGCCATCGGCACGCCGGGCCATTCCTGGCAGCTGACGGCACAGGGTAAATCCGGCATTGCCCATAAGGGCCTGGTCCATGTGGCGAAAATCATGGCCGGCACGGCGGTGGATGCCATTGCCAATCCGGAAATCCTCGCCGCCGCCAAGGCGGATCACCAGAAGCGCATGGCAGTGACACCCTATGTCTGCCCGCTGCCGCCGGATGTGGAACCGCCGATCCAGATGTCGGCATAAAAGCTTGGCGGGGGTAACCCCGCCTTGCTTTCGCCTTGAAGGGCGCCCATATGCGTCGGGTCAGCGCGCGTTTCCGCGCGCCTCGCGCCCTGCCGGCTGCGTGATCGGTCCCCGCCGCTTCCCCGGAAGCGCGGTGCGGGCCCGGGTCGGCCAGATCGCTTTTCCCACTAGGACGGTCCCAATCCCGCGGGGCTTTCTGCCCTAACCTGCCCGAAGCCCGGAAGGCCTTTGGCGGGTGATCAAGGATTCATCGTGACCGATACATTCGAGGCTCTGCGCCTCAATCCCTTGCTGCTCCAGGCACTCAAGGATGAAGGCTATAAGGCGCCTACCCCCATCCAGGCCCAGGCCATTCCGGCCGTGATGGAAGGGCGTGACCTGCTGGGCATTGCCCAGACCGGTACCGGCAAAACAGCCGCCTTTGCGCTGCCCTTGCTGCATAAGCTTGCCCTGCTGAAGGGTCGCCCGCCGCGCGGTGGCTGCCGCGTGCTGGTGTTGAGCCCCACGCGCGAATTGGCGACCCAAATCGCGGAGAGCTTCCGCACCTATGGCAAGCATCTCGGCTTTTCAATCGCCACCATTTTCGGCGGTGTTGGCTTTGGCGGCCAGCGCCAGGCGCTCGGCCGCGGCATTGATGTGCTGGTGGCAACCCCTGGCCGCTTGCAGGATCATTTGGAACAGGGTTCCGCGCGGCTGGATCACGTGAGTGCGCTGGTATTGGATGAGGCGGATCAGATGCTCGATAAGGGCTTTCTGCCGGCTATTCGCCGCCTGATCCGTGCCGTGCCGGTGGAACGCCAGACGCTGTTTTTCAGCGCCACCATGCCCATGGAAATCAACCGCCTGGCGGATGAAATGCTGAAATCCCCCGTGCGCGTGGCTGTGGCCCCGGTGGCCAGCACGGCGGAAAAAGTGGCGCAGCGCGTCATTCACGCCAATCGGCAAGATAAGCGCCGTGTGCTGGCGGAATTGCTGCGCGCAGAAGGCGTTGGCCGCGCGCTGATTTTCAGCCGCACCAAGCATGGGGCGGATCGGATTGTTAATCAGCTGGATCAAGATGGCATTAGCGCCAATGCGATCCATGGCAATAAATCCCAGAATGCGCGCGAAGCCGCTTTGGCCGCGTTTCGTGATGGCCGCGCGCCGGTGCTGGTCGCGACCGATATCGCCGCGCGCGGCATTGATGTGGATGGCGTGACCCACGTGATCCAGTTTGATTTGCCAGAAGTGCCGGAGACTTATGTGCACCGTATTGGCCGTACCGCACGCGCCGGTGCGGCGGGCATCGCGATTGCGCTGTGTTCGGGCGAGGATCGCGACAAGCTGCGCGCGATTGAAAAACTGATCCGCGCGCAAATTCCAGCCGAAGATCGCCGCACCGGTGAACCCGAAGAAGCCGCACCCGCACGCCCGCCGCGTCAGCCCCGCCAGCAACGCGCCGCGCCAAAGCCGCGCCAGCCACAAGAACAGCAGCGCCCGCGCCGCCCATCCGGCCCGGCCCGCAGCAATGGTGGGGGGGAGGCATCCCGCCGCCGCGCAGGGCCTACCCCTGGTTCGGGGCAGTTTGGGCGTTTGCCGCGCTGAAGTAACGGGGGCGGCTATCATACCGCCCCCAAAATTTTTTACGTGGCGGAGACTGTCCCGCGCGACTATCCGCCGCGCAAAAAATCTTAAGCTGGCGCCAGGTTCAAGCGTCGCAGCAGCGCGCGTTCTTCATCCATGGTACGGCGCATGGCTTCGCGATAAGCGGCACCATCCAGCAGCATGAGCGGTTGATTGACGCGTTCCAGGAATTGCAAATGCGTCGGGTCTTGCGCGGCGGCGCTGAAGGCTTCCGCCAATACGCGCACTACGCCGGCATCCATCCCGCGCGGGCCAATCAAGCCGCCCGGGCTATCCACCACAATATCCAGCCCCTGTTCCTTCAGCGTGGCAATTTGCGGAAAGCGCTTGGCGCGGGTTGAGGTGTAAATCGCCAGCAAGCGCAATTGCCCTGCTTCCACCATCGGTGCCCAACCGGAAGCCTCTGACGCAAAATCAATCTCACCGCCTAGCAATGCGCGCAGCGTATCCGATGTGCCGCGATAGGGCACATGCGTCCAGCTCAAGCCGCGTTGAAAGCCAATGCGTTCCACCACCAAATGTTGTGTGGAGCCAATGCCTAGCGTGCCGAAATTGAGCTTGCCCGGATTGGCACGCGCGTGATCCAGCAATTGGTCAAGGCTTTGCCAGGGCGAATCAGCGCGCACCACAAGGCCCATGACGAAGCCGGTGATTTGCAGGATATAGGACAGATCATTGATCGGATCATAAGGCGGGCGCGGGTTCAGCAGCATTTGCCGCACCACACCGACATGCATTTGCGAAATCGTATAGCCATCAGGCCTGGCTTCCTGCAGCGCCATGGCGCCCAGAATGCCGGAAGCGCCGCCACGATTTTCCACCACCACGGGCTGGCCGAGGCTGCGCGAGGCGTGGTCTGCCATGATGCGAAAGCCGATATCCGCAGGTCCCCCCGCCGCCCAGGGAATGATCAGCTTGATCGGCCTATCCGGGAAACGCGGCTGTGCCAAGGCGGGCATGGCGAGCAATGCTGAAGCGCCAAGCGCCGCACGACGGGTGAAATGCGCCATTATCTTGAGCCTCCGTATTTCGCGGCAGTTTGGACGCGGAATTCACACCACCGCAAGGCCCTGCCTTATGCCTTCTGGCGCAATCCAAGCCTTTCCAGCCGCGGCAGCACTTCCTGCACGAAATACGGAATTTCCTTGAGGTAATTGAGGAAGGCGATGGTGCAGCCTGCCAATCCTGTCGCACTCATGCGCGCCATTTCATCAGCCACATCATCGGGCGTGCCGACAAAAGGGTAGGAACCGGGATAGGCGCCAGCAAATTTGAAGCGGCCTTCGCGCGTAAAGCGATTTTCAAAAGGCCGCGCCATTTGCTGCCCCGCTTTGCCTGCCATGGCGCCACGATTGCTGCGATAATAAGCCTGGCCGGCCGTATCGGCCATTTCTTCAGCAAAATAATGGAAGAATTCTTCCGCTTCGCGGCGCGTCGGGCGGCAGACCACATGGCCCATGGTAAAAACACTGATCTGGCGCTGATAGCGCGCCATGTGTTGGCGTACGTCTTCAAGCAGCGTAGCCACCTGGTCCAATTCCGTCACATTCAGGAATAAAACATCGGCTGCCTGCGCGGCAAAATCCCGCCCCGCCGGGGAAAACCCCGCCGACATCACTGGCGGCCAGGGGCGCTGCACGGAAGGCGGATTGGTGTGGCAATTCTTCAGCTTGAAGAACTCCCCATCCCAATCAAATTCCGGCCCTCCGGCCAGCATTTTTGACCAGATGCGAAACCATTCCAGCCCATGCTGGTAGCGCTTTTCTTGCTCAATCGTGACGCCATGCAGGTCAAATTCCGCCTGATTCCAGCCGCAGACGATGTTGAGCCCCGCGCGGCCATGGCTGACATGATCAATCGTCGCAATCGCCTTGGCACCGAAAGCGGGTGTCACGATCGGCACATGGACCGTGGAGAAAATTGCGATACGTTCCGTAATGGCCGCCAGCGCCGCGCCATGGGTCAGGGTTTCGAAGGATTTTCCATAGATATTCGCATCCCCCTGATAGCCGCGCCATTTCGCCACCGGCAGGATGAATTCTATCCCTGCCGCATCCGCGATTTTCGTCATGGCGGCGATGTCATCCCAATTGGCTGGCCAGCGTTCCGGTGCGCGGCTCATGGTCAGGCCGCCATCGCAATTGGCGCTGAAAATGCCAAGCTTGAACTTATTCGGGCCAAAAAGCGGGTTTCGTGCCCGCGCATCCTGTTCCATGGCGTCTTCCCTTTTGGGGCAGTCTGCGGCGCAGGCTGCGGCACCGCAAGGCGTGCAAGATTATTGCATCCGCCAGAAGGATCGGGAATGATTTCGTAAACAGTAAGGGGAAATGCCATGACCGCTTGGCCCGATGCCACCCGCCTGGGGGAACCCGCTGATGCCTCACGCCCCTGGCATTGGCTGGCGCGCTTGGATGATGGGGGGCAGGCGCCGCTGCCACTCGGCTGGAATGCCGCCGCGCGGCAATGGCTTTCTTGGGATGGTAGCGCGTTGTCGCCGGCAGAAGCGGCGCGGCGTTTTCAATATCTGGGCCCAGCCCTGACGCCGGCCGAGGTAGCAGCAGCGGCGCCTGAACCCGCTGCCATGGAACCCGCCGCGCCATCAATGCCGCTTGATATGGTTCCGCGCCGCGCCGCTATTCGCAATCATATATTGATATTCATTGGCACGCTGGTGAGCGTGATATTCCTTGCCGAAAAAATCGTGCAGTGGCGCGGGCCGCATTAGGCCCTTTCTGCGCGAAAACCCTGCCTATGTGCGAAGCGCGGCGTTGATCGCATCGATCACGCCGTCCCAGTCACCTGGGCTTTTCTGGCGAAACAACCGTATGCCCGGATACCAAGGTGAATCTTGCCGATCCAACAGCCAGCGAAAATCAGGCGCGAAGGGCAGCATGAGCCAGACAGGCTTGCCCACGGCAGCGGCCAGATGCGCAACGCTGGTATCCACAGAAATTACCAGATCAAGCGCTGCAATCAGGCCTGCCGTATCGGCAAAATCGCCAAGCGCAGCGCCTGGGTGAAACATTCCCGATTCCTGCAGAACACCCTGATCAGAAGCGCGCACTTCCTTTTGCAGAGAAACCCAAGCATCACCAGCACTGATCAGCCGCATCAACCGCTTGAGCGGGATGGAACGATTGGCGTCATTGCGATGCGTGGCACTACCGCTCCAGACCAGCCCGATACGGCGGCGCCTTTGGGGTAATTGCGGCAGCCAGCGCGCCACATCTTCGGCCGAGGCCGAAAGATAGCCATTGGCAAAAGCGGGAATGGTTTCAAGCCTGGTGACGAAGGCCATGGGCAGGCTCATCAGCGGCGCGTGCAAATCGAAATCGGGCGGTACTTCATTCTGGTCAAGAATGGTGATGGCGGGATCAAGCCCTTGCATAACGCGGCGTAGCGGTGCCTGCACGGATAAGAAAACCTGCGCCCCTGCTGCTTTGGTCAGCAGCGCGTAACGCGCAAAATGGAGCGTATCCCCAAGCCCCTGTTCCCAATAAAGGTAAAGCCGCTGATCCTTCAGACTGTGCTGTCCCCACCAAAGCGGTTGTGGGTATTTGCGCGCGGCCATAGTTTTGCGTCTTAGATTTCGGCTTTCGTAAGCAAGCCAACCTTCCTGGAAGCGCCCCAGCACCAGTAGCGCAAGCGCGCGGTGCCATTGAGCTTCGATGTGATTTGGCTGCAGTTGCAACGCCTCATCATAGGATAGCAGCGCTGCCTCAATACGGTTGCACGCGGCCAGTGCAAAGCCATGGCTGATATGCGCTTCCGGATCTTGCGGCGCGATGTGGCGCGCAACGGCCGTGGCTTCCAGCGCAGCATCCGGCATGCCCAGCAGAATAAGCACGCGCGCACGCCACAAATGGCCATTCAACACATGCGGATCGGCGGTAATGGCTGCATCAGCACTGGCGAGCGCTTCTGGCATCCGACCAAGGGCGAGCAGCACTTCCGCCCGCCCAATCAGCGCTGCTGTCTGCCCGGGGTGCAATGCCAGCGCCTGATCATAGGCAGCCAATGCCTCTACATGGCGGTCCAGCGCAAAAAGCGCAAGCGCGACATTGGAATGAAATTCTGCCGAGTTTGGCCTAAGCCTGAGCGCGGTTTCATGCGCGGTGAGCGATTCCTGCAGGTCATGCCGATCCGCCAGCGCATGGCCGCGATTGCTATGCGCTTCCGCATATTCTGGCCGCAGCGCCAAGGCGCGATCATAGGCGGCGATCGCTTCGTCAAAGCGCTGAAGCTTCG
>CAIMVB010000297.1 GCA_903844785.1 uncultured Rhodospirillales bacterium
AACGGTGGATGCGGGGCTGGGGCGTATTGCCGCGGCGCTGAAGGCGGTGGGCGGCTGCCTGCTGGTCACTGCCGATCACGGCAATGCCGAAATGATGAAAGACCCGGCCACAGGTGGGCCGCATACCGCGCATACCACCAAGGTTGTGCCCGCCAGTTTGATGGGCGGTCCGAAGGGTGCCGCGCTGCGTGACGGCAGGCTGGCGGATATTGCGCCCACGCTGCTTGCCTTGCTTGGCCTGCCGCAGCCCGCCGCCATGACAGGGCAATCCCTGCTTGGCTAAGGCGCGCGCCGCTTTCGCGCTTTTCCTGCTGGCGCTGCCGGGCCTAGCCCTCGCGCAGCCCTCGCGTGAGGCGTTGGAAGAAGCGCGGCGCACCACCGCCGCCAGCCGCGCCGCAGCAGAAGCCGCCGCACGAGAGGCAGAAGCGGCAGCGGCGGAAGAAAGCGGGCTTGCGCGGCAGCGTGTTGCCATGGCGGCGCGGGTGCAGGAAGCGGAACGCGCTTTGGAAGCCGCCGAGCAACGCAAACAGCTTGCTGAAGCCGCTGCGGCGGCAGCCTATGGTGAAGCGGCGTCTCGCGCCGCAACCTTGGCGCCCATGATGCCCGCGATGCGGCGCTTGGCTCTATGGCCCGCGGAAACGCTATTGGCACAACCCGCCCCACCGGATGAGGCTTTGCGCGGGCTTTTGGTATTGCAGGGCATGGCGCGGCAAATCCGCGCCGAGGCTGAGGAGCTGCGCCTGGCCAATGCCGAGGCCGAACGCCGCGCGCGCATTGCGGCGGCAGAAGCCGTGGTGGTGGCGGCGGCCGAGGCGGAACTCCGCCAAGCCGCAGCAGCTTTGGATGAGGAAATCACTGAAACCCGGCTGCGCGAACGTGAAGCACGGGCCGCGCAAAGGGCCGAAGCGCAGCGGGCACAGGAAGCGCTCGCCCGCGCCAATGACCTGGCGGATATGCTGACGGCGCTGGAACGCGAACAGGCGCGCCAAGCCGCGCGGGCACGCCAGGAAGCGCAAGCCCGGGCGCGGCAGGAAGCGCGCCAGCCGCGCACAGCGCCCCCGGTTGTCGCCCCACAAGCTGTGACGACGACTGAGGCATCCACGCGCCCCCACCCGGTGAATGGGCCAGTTAGCATTGCTTACGGTCAGCGCGGTGAAGCCGGGCCAGCGCGCGGCATCAGTTTCACCGCCGCAGTCGGAGCCAGGGTGGTCAGCCCCTGCACGGGCCGCGCCGTTTTTGCCGGGGCTTTCCGGCGCTACGGGCAGATTATCATCCTGGAATGCGGGCCCGGCCTGCATCTGGTTCTGGCCGGTTTTGCCGCGCTGGATACCGAAGCGGGGGCGGCGCTTTTGGCGGGCGAAGCGCTCGGCCGGCTGGGGGCGGGCCCTGATGGGCGCGGTATGCTTTATGTAGAATTGCGCCGGGAAGGGCAGGTTGTGGACCCCGCCCCCTGGCTTGGCGGGGCGGAATAGCGGCACACGCGATTTTTCGTGGCTTGCGGCCCGTTCAAGGGTCGCGCAATGGGCGATGAGTGTCTATCTTCACGCATGAGTCCGGCGCCTTCCGCTGGAAGAGGAAAAGGAATTGCGGCGCATGAAGCGCGGTTATTTGCGTTTTGCGGGCATTGGTGCGGCCTTTGCCGCCGGCGTGGTGGTGGGTCCGCTTGTTGCCGCCTGGGCGCAGGAAGGGGGGCGGGCTGAGACCTATCGGCTGCTCAATCTTTTCGGTGATGTCTTTGAACGGGTGCGCGCGGAATATGTGGAACCGGTCAATGACCGGGACGCAATCGAAAATGCCATTCAAGGCATGCTGTCCAGCCTGGACCCGCATTCATCCTATTTGAACCAGCGCAGCTTCCGCGACATGCAAACCCAGACCCGCGGTGAATTCGGCGGGCTTGGCATAGAAGTCACGCAGGAAGGTGGTTACATCAAGGTTATTAGCCCGATTGATGAAACCCCCGCCGCGCGGGCTGGTGTGCGGCCAGGGGATTTCATCACCCATTTGAACGGCACTTCGGTGCAGGGCCTGACGCTGCAAGAAGCCGTGGACCAGATGCGCGGGCAACGTGGCACGCAAATCAAACTGACCATTCGTCGCCAAGGCACGGAACGGCCGATTGAACTGACGCTGACGCGCGATGTGATCCGCCCGCAAGTGGTGCGCTTCCGCCTGGAAAATGGCGATCTTGGTTATGTGCGCGTGACTTCCTTCAATGAGCAAACAGAAGCCGGCCTGCGCCGCGCGCTGCAACAATTGAAGGGCCAGGCTACCGGCGGGCTGAAGGGGCTGATCCTTGATTTGCGCAACAATCCGGGCGGCTTGCTGGATCAGGCGGTGCAGGTTTCCGATGATTTCCTGAACCAGGGAGAGATTGTGTCCACCCGCGCGCGCCGCCAGGAAGATGCGCAGCGCTGGAATGCGCGGCCCGGCGATATTGCTGATGGCTTGCCGATTGTGGTGCTGATCAATGGTGGCAGCGCCAGCGCCAGTGAAATTGTGGCGGGCGCCCTGCAGGACCATCGCCGCGCGGTGCTGGTGGGCGTGAAATCCTTCGGCAAGGGTAGTGTGCAGACCGTAATGCCCATCCCTGGGAATGGCGCCATCCGCCTGACCACCGCGCGCTATTACACGCCTTCCGGTCGTTCCATCCAAGGCACCGGGATTGAACCCGATATTGAAGTGCTGGCGACACGCGAAGAAACCCGTGCCGGGCAACCGCCGCGGGACCGGGAAGCGGATTTGCGCCGATCGCTCCGGAATGATGGCCAGGCGGAAACCCGCGCGCCCATCCCGCCGCCGCCCATGAACCTGCCCGCCGGCTTGGCTGAGCGTGTTGCGCGCGAACCGGCGGAAGGCGCGCCGGCTTTTGACCCGACCAAGCCGGAAACGGATCATCAACTACAGCAGGGCTTAATATTGCTGCGCGGCATGGCTTCAGCGCCGCGTGCCACTCAACGCTGAGGATCAGATGACCAAGCCATTACCGCGCCGGATATTCAGTGGCTGGCGCGGCCTTGGCGTGTTTTGGCTGATGGTGGCGCTACTGCTGGGCGGTGGCGCTGTTTGGCTTAATCGGCTGGGGCCAACAGCCCCCGCCGAAGTGGCTGTTACCCCACCGGAAACACCGGTTGAAGCCGCGCCGGCACCCGAAGCCCCGCCGGTGGTGGCCGAACCCGCGCCGCCCCCGCCGGCCGAGGACCCCGCCCCTGCCCCGGTGGCCCAGGCTGTGGAAGCGGAAATCTCTCCGGCCCCGGCAGCGCCCACACCACCGACGACCGTGGCTGAAAGCCCAGCGCCGCTGCCCGTGGCGCCGGCACCGCCGCCCCTGGAACCTCCGGCGGCAGCTTTGGTGCCGCCCAGCCCAGCGCGGCCAATTGCCGCACCTGACCCCGCCTTGCAGGAATTGGGGCGTTTTGGCCCCATGCCGCGCGTGGGTGATGATGGCCGCACTTCCATCCGCACCTATGCCGGGCAATTTGACCGGCAGGATAGCCGCCCGCGCATTGCGATTATTGTGGCGGATATCGGTATTTCCGCCACCCAAACGGATGATGCGATACGGCGCCTGCCGCCTGCCATGACCCTGGTGATTTCCCCCTATGCGCCGCGCCCGGCGCAAGTGGCGGAAAGGCTGCGCGCGCGCGGCGTTGAAAGCCTGATTGGCCTGCCGCTGGAACCCGCCGGCTACCCGTTGAACGACCCTGGCAACCGCGCCCTGCTGACCGGCCGTACCCTGGCTGAGAATAATGAGAGCCTGGAATGGCTGCTGGCGCGCTTTCCGGCCTATGTCGGCGCGATTGGCGTGGTGGGCGGCATGCGGGGTGAGCGTTTTGCCGCCTTTGAGCAAGGTTTTCTGGCGCTGCAAGAAACGCTCAGAGGCCGTGGCGTGCTGTTCATTGATGCAAGGCCTGGCGTAGCGGCGCCGAGCCGCGCCTGGGGCCGTGCTGTAGATGTGGTGGTGGATGAACCGGCCACCCGTTCTGAAATTGAACGCCGCTTGGCGGAGGTGGAAGCGATTGCCAAGGCGCGCGGTTCTGCCCTTGGCCTGGCGCATGCCGCGACCCCCTTGGTGGTGGATAGGCTAGTGGCCTGGGCCGCGGGGCTTGACCAGCGCGGCCTGGTTTTGGCGCCGGTGACCGCACTGGCCCGTCGCCCGGCGGAGCCGCAGACAGAAAGCCGCCCGCAATGAGCCTGCCGTACCGGGATAATGTGGGGGCGGTGCTGTTCAACGCCCTGGGCCAGGTGCTGGTGGCGCGGCGGGCGGATATGCCCAATGCCGAAGGTGCCGCCGGCGGCTGGCAATTGCCCCAGGGCGGCATGGATGCGGGCGAGGACCCGGCCGTGGCGATCTTCCGCGAATTGCAGGAGGAAATCGGCACCGCTGAGGCCGAGATTTTGGCCGAACACCCCGAATGGCTGTTCTATGACCTTCCTCAGGAGCTTTGGGGCAAGGCGCTGGGCGGCAAATATCGCGGCCAGCGGCAGAAATGGTTCGCGCTGCGGTTTTTGGGGAGCGATGCCGATATAAGGCTGGATTTGGACCCCCACCCGGAATTCGACGCTTGGCGCTGGGCGGGCTTGGGCGAATTGCCGGGGCTGGCCGTGCCC
Organism: uncultured Rhodospirillales bacterium; assembly: GCA_903844785.1. Classification (GTDB taxonomy): domain Bacteria; phylum Pseudomonadota; class Alphaproteobacteria; order Acetobacterales; family Acetobacteraceae; genus Neoroseomonas. The sequence goes on from CAIMVB010000297.1 coordinate 4,612, forward strand.
TTCAAGCGCGCAATTTATGAGGCGCTGGTGCGGGAGTTTGGAAGGTTTGGGGGGTAGTGGGCGGCGCTTCCGCCTTTCCCGAGCAATTCTGACGAGCGAATTTCACTTCAGCTTCTAAATTCTCTCGCCTTTCCATTGGCGGAGCGGTCGACGAATCAGGAACCCGCGCGACAATCGAAAACACCAAGATCCAAATTTTTGCTTTACTGCATTGTTTAACTATGGTGAATCACTGCCATATAACAACGATTAATCTTCGGGTGTTCATGGATATCCCATTTCTTCGTCCGCAGCCTCCTCGCCTGAGCAGCCTTACGCAAGAGCTTCTGGCTATCGAGAATTCGGGCATTTTTACGAATTATGGGCCAGTCAATACGCGCTTTGAAAAGGATGTCATCGACTATTTCTTTAGTGGTCGTGGCGGCTGTGTTACCAGTAACAATGCAACAATTGGGCTGATGCTCGCAATGGCAGAGGCTGTTGGGGGGCGCGTTTCAGGGCGCCGGTTTGCATTAATGCCGTCTTTCACTTTTGCCGCGACCGCGCAGGCTGCCATGTGGGCTGGTCTTACACCGCTCCTTTGTGACGTTGAGCCAGATACCTGGCTACCCTGCCGGCGTTCTGAAGACGCTCTTCTTGAGCGATACGGAGACGAAGTCGCGTTGGTCGTACCTTACGCGACCTTCGGAAATAACCTGGACCTTGACCGATATATCGAGCTTTCAGCCAAAAGAAGCATCCCGGTAGTGGTAGATGCTGCGGCGTCACTTGGGTCTGTTGCTATCAACGGACTAGGCTTTGGTTGCGATGCGCCTTTTTCCGTAGTCTTTTCCATGCATGCGACAAAAACCTTTGCAACCAGCGAAGGGGGCGTCACCTATACCGCCGATAAGGACC
>CAIMVB010000298.1 GCA_903844785.1 uncultured Rhodospirillales bacterium
AGCACCAGAAAGGCTGTGGGCGTGAAGGAGAAAATCTGCGCGAGGGACACGCCGCCATAGCCATAAATCCAGCGCCCCAATTGCAGGCCAAACAAGCTATCGGCCAATTGGTTCACTACGCCGGAGCGGCCAAAAATCAGAATCAAGCCAAGCCCAATGACAAAGGGCGGCGTGATGATGGGCAGCACTGTCAGCAGGCGCAAAGCGCGCCGTGCGGGAAAGCTGGTGCGCGTGACGATCAGGGCGAAGCACAGCCCAAGCAGCGTGGCCGCGCTTGCGGTAGTGGTGGCCAGCAGCAGCGTGTTCCAAAACACCCCGCAATTCACCGATGACGTAACGCAGCCCAAACCCCAAATCTTGCGATCGACCAGCCTTACCCAAACCGAATCGCCAATGCCCAAATCCCCTTGTGGCGTGAAGATCTGGCCAAGGATCGTCGCCACCGGCCAGGCGGTGAACACCACAATGGAAGCAACCAAAACGCCGACCGCGCCGGCGATGAAGCGATCCCCCTTGAAATAGCCGCGCAGCGCGAAGCCATCCGTCAGCAGGATCAGAAAACCGATGCTTGCCAAAACACCGCCAAGGCCCATGCCAAATTGGCGATCTTCCAAGTCACCGAAAATTGCACCGAGCCATGGCGCGGACCAGCCTTGAATGCCAATCGCCATGCCTTGCGCGATGATGGCGCAAATCCCAAGGCCGCCTGCAATGATCAGGCTGCGCCCACGGAGCGCGGCGCTACCGAAGGGAAGCGCGCTGGGCAGGGCCAGGAATAACGCGGCAATGATCGGCCAGAACCAGAAGCGCCCGAAATGCAACGCTTGCCACAGCGCTGATGCGGCTTCCGCATCATCACCACCGAGTGCCATCAGCGCGGCAAGGCCGACGCCATCCTGCTGCATATGCCATGGCAGGATCAGCGTGCCCAAGGCAGCGACCATCCAGAAAAAAAAGCTACTGCCGAAGAACATGTGGATGGGTTTCAGCGCGGTAGCGCGCCAACCTCCCTATCCCAGCGTGCCAAAAGGCGGCGCCTTTCCTGGCTCGCGCCAAAACGGGCATTGTCATAATCAATGATCCGCGCGGTCGCCATATTCGGTGCGCCATCCGTCAACGGCACGCCGCGATTGGCCATGGTTTGCAGTTTCTTCGCTTCCTGGGATGCGAGTAGCTGGGCTTCGGCGGACAATGCCCAATGATAAAAGCGCTGCGCCACCGACAGGTTGCGCGCACCCTTGATGATGGACATGGACCCGATTTCATAACCCGTGCCTTCGCAGGGAATGGCATGGCCTACCGGAAAACCGGCCGCGCGTTCCTCTGCCGCGTTATGCACGAAGGAAATGGAAAGTGCGGTTTCGCCGCGCGCCACCGCCGTGATTGGTGCAGTGCCTGACCGCGGATAGGCATTGATGCTGCCATGCAGGCGACGCAGATACTCAAAGGCTGGGTATTCGCCCATCATCTGCACCAGAGTCGCGATCACGATATAGGCGGTGCCGGAACTATTGGGATTGGCCATTTGGATTTCGCCGCGATATTCCGGCTTCAGCAGATCAGCCCCGCAGGCCGGCGCGGGAAGATTTTTGCGCGTCAGCAATTCCGTATTGAAGCCGAAGCCGAGGACACTGGCATAGACACCAACCGTGCGGCCCTGCGTCTGGCGCCATTGCTGCTGCGCCCATTCATGCAATTCCGCGATGCGCGGGCTTTCATAAGCCTGGGTCAGGCCTTCCTCACCCGCCGCCACATGCGGATCGCCCGTGCCGCCCCACCAGACATCGCCGCGCGGATTACGCGCCTCTGAACGCAGTTGGGCCAGCATTTCGCCGGTGGATTTTTGCGTCAGTACCACGCGAATGCCCGTTTCCCGTTCAAAGCCGCGGGCGATCGGCTGGCACCATTCCAATGTTGCCGAGCAATAAAGATTAAGGCCCCCCTGCGCCCATGCAGGCGCGCCGGCAGTCAGGCACAGCAGGGCAAAGGCTATGGCAAGGCGTTGCATCATTTTATCCCGGCTTTTTCTTGATTATCAGCGCGGCAAGGAACCGATTTCACGTTCCCAGCGTTGCAGGATGTGGCGCCGCCGATTGCTTTCACCATAGGCGGCGAAATCATAATCAATCAGCCTCACCTTACTGAGATCAGGGATACGCGGATCTGGCGTTGCTTCCTTATGGGCTGGCACATGCCATTGATTGGCCTTGGGGCCGATATCCATGGCTGCCGGTGTTAGATACCAATCATAAAAGCGCCGCGCCTGAGGCAGATTCCGTGCACCACGAATGATGGACATGCAGGCGACCTCGTAAGAAGTACCCTCACTCGGATAGACCAGATCAATCGGAAAGCCCGCCTGCTGCATGGAAGTAACTTCCATATTGAAGCTGACCGCTAACGCCGTTTCCCCACGAGAGACCGCCTGCATCGGCGCCGCGCCGGAACGCGTATAGGCATTCACATTCGCATGCAGCCGGCGCAGGTAATCAAAGGCGCGGTCTTCATCCCAAAGCTGGATTAGCCCGGCGATGATCGTATAGGCGGTGCCGGAAGAATTCGGATTAGGCAGTTGGATTTCACCGCGATAGGCCGGGTTCAGCATATCCGCCCAGCTTTGCGGCAAAGGCAGGTTCTTGCGCGCCATCAATTCGCGGTTCCAGGCCAAGCCGATGGCGCCGGAAGAAACGCCCACGCAGCGTTCGCCCGCCATGGCATGCACGCGCTTCGCCCAATCATGCAGCCCGGCCATATTGGGTGAGGTATAAGGCTGCAGCAGATTGGCTTCAGCCGCTGAAAAATGCGTCTCCGCTGAGCCGCCAAACCAGATATCGGTGCGTGGGTTTTGTGCCTCGGCGCGGATTTGCGCCAGGATTTCGCCGGAGGATTTGCGCGTCATGGCAACGCGAATACCGGTATCACGCTGGAAGGCGGCAGCAATCGCCTCACACCAATCCGCCGCCGGGGCGCAGACCATATTCAGGCTGCCTTGCGCGGCGACAGGCAGGGCTGAAAGCAGCAGGCCAGCCAGGCCCGCCAGCAAATGAAGCGGCTTTTTCATGCGTGGGGCTCCTGTTGCTTCAGCGCGGCAAGGCGCCGATATCGCGATCCCA
>CAIMVB010000299.1 GCA_903844785.1 uncultured Rhodospirillales bacterium
ATCTATCACCCGGTCGGCACTTGCCGCATGGGCGAAGACCCCGCGAGTGTGGTGGATAGTCGCCTCAGGTTGCGGGGTATTGCGGGCTTGCGCGTGATTGATGCTTCCATCATGCCCACACTCACTACTGGTAATACCAATGTGCCAACCATCATGATTGGCGAAAAAGGCGCCAAGATGATCATGGAAGATGAGGCCGCGTGATGCGCGCCATTATATGCGAAAGCTGGCGCGATTTTGATGCGCTTGAGGTCAAGGATGTGCCGCGCCCGGCGCTACGCCCGCATGGCGTGCGCATAAAAGTCGCGGCTGCGGGGGTTTCCTTTGCCACGCAACTGGTGGTGGCCGGCAAATATCAAAGGAAGCCACCTTTGCCCTTTACGCCAGGGACTGAGATCGTCGGTACGGTGCTTGAGGCCTCACCCGATGCAGATGCGCCGCCGCCGGGCACGCGGGTTTTTGCCGTGGTGGATTGGGGCGGCATGGCGGAAGAAGCCATCGCCGATGATATCCACACCATCGCCATCCCCGATGGCCTGCCCTTGGAACCGGCTGTTGCTTTCCCGATTTCCTACCCCACCGCCGGCGCGGCGCTATTGTGGCGCGGCAAGATCAAGGCCGGCGATTGGGTGCTGGTGCATGGCGCAGCGGGTGGCGTTGGTCTTGCTGCTGTTGAAATTGCCAAGGCCTGTGGCGCCAAGGTGATTGCGCGCGCCGGTGTCGCGAAGCACGACATGCTGCGCGCCCGCGGCGCCGATGTGGTGCTGGATAGCGCCGCGCCCTTCCGTGATGCGGTGCGCGCGGCGACTGGCGGGCGTGGCGTGGATTGCCTGGTGGATATCATCGGCGGCCCAGCCTTTGATGAAAGCCTGCGCTGCCTGGCCGATGGCGGCAATCTTGTCGTGGTGGGCTTCGCCGGTGGCGGCATTCCAACACTGCAAACCAATATCCTGCTGCTCAAGAATATCGGCGTGATTGGCGTGAATTGGGGCACTTATGTCGGTTGGTCCCCTGGCGATGGCCGGCGGGATCACGCGCCCGCCGCCCGCGCCCTGTGGCAGCAATTAATGGGCTGGTGGCAGGCGGGTGCGCTAAAGCCCGAAATCCACGCCGCCTTTCCGCTGGAGCAATTCCGCGAAGCCATGGCGGAAGTGAGCGCCAGGCGCAGCGCTGGCCGCGTCATCCTGCGCCCCTGAAATCGCGCGTGATGGAACAACCCGCCGCCCACGCCAATCATCGCGTCATTGCGCTGATCGTCGCATCCGCGCTGCTGATGCAGAACCTGGATAGCGCGGTGGTGGCAACCGCACTACCCAGCATGGCACGGGAGATGGGCGAAGACCCGGCGCGCTTGGGGGCGGCCATCACCTCCTATCTTGTCGCACTCACGGTTTTCATCCCGTTTTCAAGCTGGATCGCGGATCGCTTTGGGGCCAAGCGCGTTTTCATGCTGGCGATTATTGTCTTCGTCGCGGCTTCAGCGCTTTCCGGGCAAGCACGCGGCTTGGAAGACCTGATCGGCTTCCGCATCCTGCAAGGTGCGGGCGGGGCCATGATGTTTCCGGTTGGGCGGCTTTTATTGTTGCGCGGTGTGCGCAAGGAAGAACTGCTTTCTGCCATGGCGTGGCTGACGATGCCCGCCCTGCTTGGTCCTGTTACCGGCCCGCCATTGGGCGGCATTCTGACCGATCTTTTCGGCTGGCGCGCAGTGTTTTGGATCAATGTGCCGATCGGCGTGATTGGTTTTCTGCTGGTGGCGTGGAAAATCCCTGCCATCCCACCAACCAATCCGGGTAGGCCGGATATTCTGGGCCTCGCACTGGTGGGGCTGGCCTTGGCGCTTGGCATGTTCGGGCTGGAAACTGTGGGCCGGCATGTAGTGGCGGAACCCTGGCCGGAAGTTGCGCTGATAACTGGCTTGGTCATTGGCGTCGCGGCCTATTTTCATTGCCGGCGCGCACCGCGCCCGGCGATTGATATCGCGCTGCTCAAAATCCCCACTTTTCGCCAACCGGCCCTATTTGGTAGCCTCTTTCGGGTGGGTGCCGGCGCGGTGCCGTTTCTGGTGCCGGTGATGCTGCAAATCGGCTTTGGTATGTCGGCATCCGAAAGCGGGCTGGTGTCCTTCGCCACCGCCCTTGGTGCCTTTACCATGAAGCCACTGGTGCGCCCGCTTCTGAAGCGCTTCGGCTTTCGCAATGCCCTGCTGATCAATGGCGTTTTGGCCTCGGCCGGGATTGCAGCGCTCGCCTTTCCCAATCCCGCCTGGCCTGTGATGGCGATATTTGCGCTGCTGGCCACAGGTGGTTTGTTCCGTAGCCTGCAATTCACCTCACTCAATACGCTGGTTTTTGCCGATGTGCCGCCGGAAAAGCTCTCCGCCGCCACCAGTTTCTACAGTACGCTCCAGCAATTATCGCCCGCCCTTGGTGTGGTGCTGGCCACCGCCAC
>CAIMVB010000300.1 GCA_903844785.1 uncultured Rhodospirillales bacterium
CATCCAGGCCAAGCGCGCAGGCATAAGCAGGCGTGCCATCCAGCAATACCATGCAGGAACCGCATTGTTCAGCGCCGCAGCCAAAGCGCGGGCTGGAAAGCCCCAAAGGGCCGCGCAACGCCTGCAATAAGGTGGCGTGATCCGGCAGATCCAAAGCGATTTCAGCGCCATTCAAGGTGAAACGGGTCACACGTCACTCCGCCTTAATGCCGGCATCGCGCACCAGTTTGCCGAGCGTGTCCACATCATTACGCAAATAGGCTTCGTATTCTGCCAGCGTCATCACCATGGGCCGCGCGCCCATGCGCTGCATGCCCGTTCTGCCAGTATCGCTTTGCATGATTTTAGTGATTTCCGCATGCAGCCTTTCCACAATGGGCCGGGGCGTCGTGGCCGGCATCATCAGCCCAATCCAGATTGGGTATTCAAAGCCCGGCACGGTTTCCGCAACGGTCGGCAGATTGGCCAGCATTGCATCACGCTGCCGCCCCGTAGTGGCAAGCCCGCGCACCGTGCCGGCATTGATATGCGGCGCCATGCTTGGAATACCATCAAACATGATCGGCACTTGGCCAGAAATCACCGCCGTGCGCGCTTCATTGGAACCACGGAAACTCACCGCCACCATATCCACCTTGGCCATGGCCTTCAGCATTTCGCCGGCCAGATGATAGGGCGTGCCGGGGCCGGAATGGGCGTAATTCCATTTGCCGGGCTCGCGCCGGAGCAATTCCAGAAATTCCGGCAGCGTATTGGCTGGCACGGAAGGATGCACCGCCAGAACATTATCAGCGATATTGATCGGCGCCACAGGCGTCAGGTCCCGCATCAGCACAAAGCCGCGCCCGGGCTGCAAGGTTTCATTCACCGCCGCGGTATTCCCAAGTGCGACCAGCGTATAGCCGTCACCAGGCGATTTCGCGACCATATTGGTGCCAATCGAACCACCAGCCCCGGTGCGGTTTTCAATAATCACCGGCACGCCAAGCGCCACTGAAAGCGGTTCCGCGATAAAGCGTGCCGCAACATCAGCCGCACCGCCCAGGCCGAAGGGCACAATGATGCGAATCGCCCTATTCGGCCAAGGCGCCTGACTTTGCGCCCAAACCGCAGGTGCCGCGAGCATGCCCGCCCCAGAAAGCAAAATATCCCGACGCTTCATTTTCCCAACCCTTCTTGCTTTGCGCGCATCTTTCGCACGCAACTGCAACCCGGTTCGGGGCGAAGGTCAAGCGGCGGGGTGCTTCAAACCTCACCAGGGGCAACGACATGGGTGGTGATTTGCATCAGCCCTTCCAGCCCCGCCACACAGGTATCACCCGGCTTCAAATACAATTCCGCGGCATTTGGGTGGCCAATAGCCGTGCCGCGTGGCGCGCCGGTGGCAATCACATCGCCCACTTCAAAAGGCATGAAGCGTGAGAAGTGCGCGATGATCCCTTCAATGCGATGGATATATTCATCCGTATTCACGCGCAGCCGCTGCTCCCCATTCACATGGCAGGTCAGCCACAAATCATAGGGATCAGCAATTTCCGCGAGCGGTACCGCATAAGGCCCAACCGGCGTAAAGCGCGGCATGTTTTTGGAGACCCAGAATTTTGTGCCTAGCTGCACTTCCTGCTTCTGGATTTCGCGCGCTGTCAGGTCATTCAATACCGTAACGGCGCCCACATAATCGCGCGCCTTTTCGCGGCTGACCTGAAAGGCGCGGCGCGTGATGATGAAGGCCAATTCCGGTTCGTAATCGAAGGTTGTGATTCCTTCCGGCCGCGCCACACGCGCCCCATCCCCCACCAGGGTTTCGGTTAGCTTCACAAAGCTGGTCGGCTCCTGCGGGTCTTCCTTCAGCATGCCCTGCGCGACCAATTCAGCGCGGTGGACTTTGCTGTTCTTGCCCACACAAAAAATTTTGCCCGGGTCCGGGATCGGGGGCAGCAAATGGCAACGCGCCGCCGGCAGCATGATATTCCCCGCCGCCACAAAAGCGCGCAATTCCGCAATCGGCAGCGCCAGCACACGGCGCATATTCCAATCCGCGCCATGCGCTGCGGTCAGGTCGCGCATCATCTCGCCTTCCGCCGCGCCAAGCCTTGGGCGCAGATCACCAGGGGCGAGGAAACTTGCCAATCGGATCATGAGATTTCTACTCCAGCGTAATACCGCGCTCTCGCACAACCTGCTGCCATTTGGCAATGTCAGCATCAATGAAACGCGCAAAGGCATCTGGTGCCATGGGTTCCGGTTCTGCACCCAAAGCAGCAAGCCTTTGGCGGGTTGCATCGGTTGTGATGCCTTGCGCGGCCTCAGATGCGATTCTTGCCGTAACAGGCGCCGGCATGCCACGCGGCCCGAATAGCCCAAACCACCCAACCGCCGAATAGCCAGGCAGACCGCTTTCATTCACTGTCGGTATACCGGGGAGCAAGGCGGAACGGCGCTCCGCTGTCATGGCGATGCTTTGCACTTGCCCCGACGCCGATGCCGCCGCGACAGTCTGCGGTGGCGCAAACATCAATTGAATGCGCCCGCCCATCAAATCATTCAATGCCGGCCCCGTGCCGCGATAAGGGACATGCAGCATTTCAATCCCAGCCATGGAGGCGAAAAGCTCCGCGGCCAAATGGCTCGCGGCGCCTGTGCCAGAACTGCCAAAGGTAAAAGCACCCGGCCTTTGCTTCGCGAGAGCAATCAGCCCTGCCACATCCTTAACACCAAGGCTTGGATGCACCGCCACCACATAGGCCGGTGCAGCGAGTAGCGTGACCGGCGTCAGGGCCGCTTCCACCTTGAAGGCGTCATGCGCGCCGGCAAGCCCCATGATCCCGCCGGTAGAAGTCACCATCAGCGTATGCCCATCTGCGGCGCCGCGCTGTAATTGCTGCATACCGATGCGGCCCGCACCACCCCCGCGATTTTCCACCACCACCGGCTGCTTGAAGCTTTCTTGAAAATGCTGCGCCAGAATCCGCGCCAGCACATCCGTGCCGCCCCCAGGCGGAAAGGGCACGATGATGGAAATGCCGCGCGTCGGAAAAGCATCTTGCGCCATAACTCCCTGCGCCAGGAATGGCGCGGCCAATAGGGCGGGCAAAACACGGCGGGGAATCATGCGGTAGCTCCTGATACTGGCGCGATTATGCTGCCTTTGCGGCATTTGGAATAGACGCGCCAACCAATCACCCCAAGATGGGCGCGCGGCCTGGCGAGGCCCTAGCCAAAGACCCGCGCTGCGCCATATGGAGGCATCGTTGCGTATCGGAGGCGATCACCCGTGACCAAAGCCCTGCCCGCGCTGATGGCGGTAAGCCTGCTGCTTGCAGGCGCGCTTTCGCTCGCGCTTGCCCATGGCAGCAATCATGCCTTGCTTTGGGTGCTTGGTACAGCGCTTGGGTTTACACTCTATCGCGGCGCCTTCAGCTTTGCCGGCGGCTTTCGTCAGCTTTTGGCCGAAGGCCGCGGCGCGGGTCTGCGCGCGCAAATGCTCATGCTCGCCATTTTGGTCAGCGTCATGCTGCCCGCCATCCAGGCCGGGGCGCTGGCAGGCGCGCCGGTGCGCGGCATTGTCTTTCCTGCTGGCATTGCGGTGATCATCGGCGCCTTCATCTTTGGCATTGGTATGCAATTAGGCGGCGGCTGCGCTTCCGGCACGCTTTATACCGCCGGCGGTGGCAATACGCGCATGGCGCTCACGCTGATGTTTTTCATCGCCGGCGCCACCCTCGCTGCCTATGATTCCGAAAGATGGGCCGATCTTCCCGCCCTGCCCGCCACAAGCCTGCCGGAACTTATCGGGCTTTGGCCCGCATTGCTTGGCAGCCTCGGCATCTTTCTGCTGGTGGCGCTTGGCGCGCGCGCCCTTGAACAGCGTCGCCATGGCGCTATTGAACCCATCTTCAGCAAGCCCGCGCCGGATGCGCCACGGCGCTGGCCGCTCGCGGTCGCGGCGATCATTCTTGCCGCGCTCAATATAATCACACTTTGGGCGGCGGGGCGGCCTTGGGTCATCACCGCATCTTTTCCGTTATTGGGATCACGCCTTGTTGCTGAAATAGGCTGGGACGAACCGGCCTTCTGGGCCTTTTGGGAAGACCCAACACGTACGGAAGCCTTCCTTCGTCCCGTTCTTGCGGAACGCAGCAGCGTGATGAATTTTGGCCTTATGCTCGGCGCGTTTTTTGCCGCATGCCTTGCAGCGCGCTTCAAGCCGGAATGGCGATTGCCGTGGCGGCATTGTTGCGCCTCGGTGATTGGTGGTCTCTTGCTCGGCTATGGCGCGGTGATGGCCTCTGGCTGCAACATCAGCGCCTATGTGGCGGGCATCGCCTCCGGCAGCTTGCATGGCTGGCTTTGGATCCTGCCGGGGCTCGCTGGGAATTGGGCCGGGCTAAAGTTGCGCCCCTTCTTCCGCCTCGATCGCTGAGAAATTTTTTTCGGGCTTTTGCGGCCCCGGAGAAAGCTCATTGGCCTATTTCTCACGGGCATAGCAGCAAATTATTTCGCTTGCGGCGCCCCCGCTCACTCGGCATATCCTTTCTTAGAAAGTCACAATTATGCCCAGTCGGGAGAATTTTATGCTGCGTCTTGCGTTTTTAGGCTTGAGTTTATGCGCGCTTCCTGGGCTCGCCCAGGCGCAAGCCCCCAGCCCCGCAGCGGCCATCGCGGCCGAGGCCTGCTTCGGTTGCCACGGCCCCGGTGGCCAAGGCGCCACGGGTGGCGCTGCCATCGCTGGCAGGGACAAAGCCGAATTGGCCGCAACGCTGATCGCTTTCCGCAGCAATGAACGGCCAGGCACCATCATGGGGCGTATCGCGCGGGGCTATAGCGATGCCGAAATCGCCGCCATCGCCGATTTTATCGCCCGTCAGCGTTGAGGGTCACGCCATGTCAAACAATATCTCTCGCCGCAGCCTCATTGCCGCCACGGCGCTTCTTGCCGCCCCCACAACACTTCGCGCGCAAACCAGCGCGCGTCTGCTGATTATTGGCGGCGGTTTTGGTGGTGCCTCTGCCGCATCTTTCGCCCGGCGCCATTACCCTGAAGCGCAAGTCACGCTGGTTGAACCCAATACGCAATTTGTCACCTGCCCTTATGGCAATTTACTTCTGGCTGGGGAAAGGCAAATCAGCCACATCACCCATTCCTATGATGGTCTGCGCGCGCGCGGGGTGCGCATTCTCCATGATCGCGCCATTGGCATCGATGCGCCGGCCAAGCGGGTGCGTCTGCAGGGCGGGGATACCCTTACTTATGATCGGTTGATCCTTTCACCCGGTATCGCCATGCGTTGGGGCGCGATTGAAGGGTATGATCAAGCAGCTTCGGAAATCATGCCCCATGCCTGGGTCCCCGGCGATGGCACGCAAACCCTATTGCTCCGCCGCCAATTGGAAGCCATGCCGGATGGCGGTGTGGTTGGCATCGCCATTCCGGCCAACCCGTTCCGCTGCCCACCCGGGCCTTATGAACGCATCAGCATGATTGCGCATTACCTGAAGAAGCATAAGCCGCGGTCCAAAATCCTGGCGCTGGATGCTAAGGAAGCCTTCAGCAAACAGGGGCTGTTCCAGGATGGCTGGCGCGCTTTGTACGGCGAGATGATTGAATGGGTGCCCGGTAATCGTGACGGCAAGGTGGTAAAGGTTGATCCACGCGAAAGGGTCTTGGAAACGGAATTCGGCACGCGCCATAAAGTGGATGTGGCGAATGTGATCCCACCGCAATCCGCCGGTACCATCGCCATTGAAGCGGGGCTTGCCAATGACACGGGCTGGGTGCCGGTGAATACGCGCAGCTTTGAAGCCCGCGCGGCCCAGGGCATTCACGTGATTGGGGATGCCAATATCCCCGGCCCCATGCCGAAATCAGGCTATATTGCCCATTCCACCGCAAAACAGGCGGTAGCCAGCGCCATGGCCGGCCTACGTGGTGAAGCACCGCCAGAAGCGCTTTATTTCAATACCTGCTACAGCCATGTTGGGACTGATTACGGCATTTCCGTTGTCGGTATCTTCCGGCCCAATGCGGATGGCACCGCAATTGCTGAAGTACCCAATTCCGGGGGTGTCTCCCCACGCGGGGATCTGCCGGAACAGCGTCGGCTTGAAGCGATTTATGCTGACACCTGGTATGAAGCCATCACCAAATCCATGTTTGGCTGATGATGCTCACCAGAAGACTAAGCCTCGCGCTGTTTGCGCTGCCCTTCGCCGCCGCCGCGCAAACCGAAGAAGCACTCCGCACCGCTATCCGGGACGCGGTGGGTGACAAGCCCACCACGGATGGCGGCATTACGCTGCGCGTGCCGGCACTTGCCGAAAATGGCGGGCAGGTACCGCTTGGCATTGTGGTGGAAAGCCCGATGACGGCGCAGGATTACGTCACTGCCATTCATGTTTTTGCCACGCGCAACCCAACGCCTGGTATCGCCAGCTTCCGCCTTACGCCCATGCTGGCGCGCGCCGAAGTGCAAACCCGCATACGCTTAGCCGAAGATCAGCGCCTGATCGTGCTGGCGGAAACCAGCACAGGCCGCGTGCTGCGCGCCAGCGCGGAATTGCGCGTTGGCGCCGGGGGGTGCCTTTCATGAGCACGCTGCCATCCCAACCCCGCATTCGCATCCCGCGCAGCGCCCGCGCCGGTGAGGTGATTGAAATCCGCACCCTGATCGAACACCCGATGGAAACTGGGCTGCGTCAGGAAGCGGGCCGCGCCTTACCGCGCGATATGCTGACACGGCTTCTGGTGCGCCTGAATGGCGAAACCCTGCTCAGCGCTGATTTCCAAAATGGCACCGCGACCAATCCCTATCACGTGTTTTTCGTGCGGATGGAAAAGCCGAGCCATTTCGAATTTATCTGGACAGACGAAAAAGGCCGCCAGGCCCGCGCCGAAGCGCGGGTGGCCGTTACCTGAAAAGCAATCTCAGGAAACCGGCTCAGGCTTATCCGCATTGGGGAAGAACAGCTGTTCCCCATTGATGCGATAAGAAGCAATCGCCGCCTGCCCGGCGGATGAAAGCAACCAATCAATGAAGCGCTGCGCATCCGCCGCCTTCACATGCGGATGGCGCTGCGCATTCACAAGCATGACGCCATATTGATTGAATAACCGCGCATCGCCTTCGATCAGAATGCGCTGATCCTGCCGATTACGAAAGCTCAGCCAAGTGCCGCGATCAGCCAGGACGTAAGCCCCCTGTGCGGCAGCGGTATTCAGCGCCGGCCCCATGCCCTGGCCGATTTCGCGATACCATTGGCCGCGCCCGGTTGTGGGATCCAGGCCAGCCAATTGCCACAGCCGAAGTTCCGCCGCATGCGTGCCGCTGCGATCACCACGGCTGACGAAGGGCGCGCGCGCCGTGGCAATGCGACGCAGCGCTTCCACCGTATCTCCAAGCCCAGCAATGCGCGCGGGATCAGCGGCAGGGCCGGTGATCACGAAATCATTGAACATCACATGGCGCCGCGGGCCACCAAAACCTTCCACCACAAAGCGTTCTTCCGCCGCACGATCATGCACAAACACCACATCGGCATCACCACGCCGCCCGACATCCAAGGCCTGACCGGTGCCCAAGGCCACCACGCGCACAGAAATGCCAGTCTCACGCGTGAAGATCGGCAGGATATGGCCGAAAAGCCCGGATTGTTCCGTGCTGGTGGTGGAAGCCACGGTGATGCTGCGTTCCTGCGCCAAGGCCGGCAAGGCAAACGCCGCCATCAGGGCCAGAAGCAGGGCGCGGCGAAGCAGACACATC
>CAIMVB010000301.1 GCA_903844785.1 uncultured Rhodospirillales bacterium
GCGGCTGCTGACTGATTACGGTTTTGAAGGCCATCCGCTGCGGAAGGACTTCCCGCTCACCGGGCATGTTGAAGTGCGGTATGATTCCGAACAGCAGCGCGTGGTCTATGGTCCGGTGACGCTGCAACAGGATTTCCGCAGCTTTGATTTCTTGAGCCCCTGGGAAGGCATGACCACACTGCCCGGGGATGAGAAAGTGCATCTGAACCGTCTGGAGGGGCCGGCATGAGCCAGAGCCAGGCAATCGCCATTGCGGGCGCGGAGCCCGAGACGGTACGCCACACCATTGAAGGCGACAGCCACACAATCAATTTCGGCCCGCAGCACCCCGCCGCGCATGGCGTGTTGCGCCTGATCCTGGAAATGAAGGGTGAGGTGGTGGAACGTGCCGATCCGCATATCGGGCTGCTGCATCGTGGCACCGAAAAGCTGATCGAACACAAAACCTATATCCAGGCGCTGCCGTATTTTGATCGGTTGGATTACGTCAGCCCGATGTGCATGGAGCATGCTTTTGCGCTGGGCACTGAGCGGCTACTGGGAATCGAAGCGCCGGAACGCGCCCAATATATCCGTGTGCTATTCAGCGAATTGACGCGCGTGCTGAACCACCTGCTGAACATCACCACCTATGCTCTGGATTGCGGCGCCATTACGCCGGCGCTTTGGGGCTTTGAGCAGCGCGAGACTTTGCTTGAGTTTTATGAGGCGGTCTCGGGCAGCCATTACCACGCGAATTACTTCCGCCCGGGTGGCGTTGCGAAGGATTTGCCTGCAGGGCTTGAAGACAAAATTGCTTCCTGGGCGAAGAAATTTCCGGAATTCCTGAAGGATCTGGAAGGGTTGCTGACGGATAACCGCATCTTCAAGCAGCGCACGGTTGATATTGGCGTGATGAGTGCGGAACAGGCCATGTCTTGGGGCTTCAGCGGGCCATGCCTGCGTGCTTCCGGCTGCGCTTGGGATCTGCGCAAAAGCCAGCCCTATGATGTTTATGACCGGATGGAATTTGACGTGCCCGTCGGCACGCGCGGCGATTGCTATGATCGTTATCTGGTGCGCATGCTGGAAATGCGCGAAAGCCTGAAGATCATTGATCAATGCCTGAAGCAGATGAAACCAGGCCCGATCAAGCTGATGGATAACAAGATCGCACCACCCCAGCGTGGTGAGATGAAGCGTTCCATGGAAGCGCTGATCCATCACTTCAAGCTTTATACCGAAGGCTATCACGTGCCTGCCGGTGAGACTTATTCAGTGGTGGAAGCGCCCAAGGGTGAATTCGGCGTTTATCTGGTGGCGGATGGCAGCAACAAGCCCTATCGCTGCAAAATTCGCGCGCCTGGCTATGCGCATTTGCAGGCGATTGAAGTGCTCTCAAAAGGGCATATGCTGGCGGATGCGGTTTCCGTCATTGGTTCTCTTGATATCGTCTTTGGGGAAATTGACCGGTGAGCGCGCCTGCCCACAAAGAACCTGAAAGCTTCGCCTTCGATGCCGAAAGCGAAGCGAAGATCGCGACCATTCTGAAGCGTTATCCGGAAGGCAAGCAGGCGAGTGCGGTGATCCCGTTGCTTTATGTCGCGCAGCGGCAGATGGGGCGCTTGACCCAAAGCGCCTGGGTGCCGCGCGTTGCGATGGATGTGATCGCGGCGCGGCTTTCCATGCCGCCGATCCGCGTTTACGAAGTGGCGACCTTCTATTTCATGTTCAACATGAAGCCGATCGGGCGGCATCATTTGCAGCTTTGCGGCACCACGCCCTGCATGCTGCGCGGTTCTGAAGATGTGCTGCGCGCCTGCAAGGATGCGGGCGGCCTGAAAGGTGTTGGCGATACCAGCGCGGATGGGCTGTTCACGCTGACGGAAGTGGAATGCCTTGGCGCCTGCGTGAATGCGCCGATCCTGCAAATTGACGATGATTACTACGAAGACCTTGATTATGAGAGCGCGGTGAAGCTGCTTGAAGCCTTCAAGCGCGGCGAAAGGCCAAAGCCTGGTAGCGCCATTGGCCGCCAGGCCAGCGCGCCTGCCGGAGAGCAAACCGTATTGACCGGGCGGGGAGAAGGCTGAGATGGCCCTTGCAGATAAGGACCGGATTTTCCAGAACCTCTATGGCCGGCAGCCCTGGAATCTGGCTGCGGCGCGGATGCGCGGTAATTGGGATGGCACGGCGGCCATCATCGCGCGCGGGCGCGATACGGTGATTGAAGAGGTAAAAAATTCCGGCCTGCGTGGCCGTGGCGGTGCGGGTTTCCCGACCGGCATGAAATGGTCCTTCATGCCGAAGCAATCCGATGGCCGGCCTTCCTATCTGGTGGTGAATGCGGATGAATCAGAACCCGGCACCTGCAAGGATCGTGACATCATCCGCCACGATCCGCATACGCTTATTGAAGGCTGCCTGATTGCCGGTTTCGCGATGGGCGCGCATGCCGGCTACATCTATATTCGCGGTGAATATTACAACGAGAGCGTTATCC
>CAIMVB010000302.1 GCA_903844785.1 uncultured Rhodospirillales bacterium
CATCATCCGGCAAATCTATCACGGCAAAACCCGCCGCGACCGGCATGAAGAACTGGTTGAATACGGCATCAAGGGCGGCATCGCGCAAGCGCAGCGCGCCTGGGATCTGGCCGGCGGCAAGGGCCGCATCCATGCCAATATTCTTTGGGAAATGGGCGGGGCGGAACGGGTTGCGCGCGGCATGCTGGAAGGCGCACGTGGCTTGATCCATGGCGTCACTTGCGGTGCGGGCATGCCTTACAAGCTGGCCGAAGTCGCGCGCGATTACGGTATTCATTACTATCCGATTATTTCATCCGCCCGCGCTTTTGCCGCGCTTTGGAAGCGTGCCTATCACAAAACCAGCGAATGGCTGGGCGGCGTGGTTTATGAAGACCCATGGCTCGCCGGCGGGCATAACGGGCTTTCCAATAGCGAAAACCCGAAAGTGCCAGAGGCGCCTTTCCCGCGCGTGCTGAAACTGCGCCAGCAGATGCGCGAATTTGGCCTGGGCGATGTGCCGATCATCATGGCCGGCGGCGTCTGGTGGCTGGAAGAATGGGAAGACTGGATCGACAATCCCGATCTTGGCCCCATTGCCTTCCAATTCGGCACGCGCCCGCTGCTGACGCAAGAAAGCCCGATCAGCGATGCCTGGAAGCAGCGGCTACTGACGCTGAAGCCCGGTGATGTACTTTTGCAGCCCTTCTCACCAACCGGGTTTTATTCTTCTGCCGTGCGCAATGAATTCCTGCACGAATTGGAAGAACGTAACGAACGCCAGGTCGCCTATACGGCTGAGGCGGTCGGCGAACATCTGGCGGAATATGGCGTCGGCCCGCGCAAGCGCCCGGTTTTTGTCGCGCCCCATGATCTGGCGCGCATCGCCCATTGGGAAGCCGAAGGCTTTACCGAGGCCATGCGCACGCCGGACAATACGCTGATCTTCGTCACACCCGACAAATCGCGTGAAATCGTGAAGGATCAGGTGGATTGCATGGGCTGTCTTTCGGCCTGCCGCTTTTCCAACTGGTCTCAGCACGAACCGGATTTCGATAATGGCCGCCGCGCTGACCCGCGCAGCTTCTGCATCCAAAAGACGCTGCAGGATGTCAGCCATGATGGCGCTTTGGAAAAGAACCTGATGTTCGCGGGCCATAACGCCTATCGCTTTGGCGCTGACCCTTTCTATTCCAACGGCTTCATCCCAAGTGCCAAGCAATTGGTGGAACGCATCCTGACCGGGCGCTGAGGCCAGCATGGCCGCGCCCGTCTCCCTCGCCGCCTGGGGCAGTTTTCATGTCGGCGGGCGGGAGGTCACTATTGCTGGCCAACCGCCGCGTGAGGTGCTTTTCACCCCGGGCGGTGTGCCGGCCAAGGTGGACCCGAACGGCACCTATCTGATCGGCGCGCTTTACGCGCAGTATATGATCCCCGCCGCGCCGCGTGGGCGCGCACCCTTGCTGATGTGGCATGGCGGCGGCTTGTCAGGTGCGTGTTGGGAAACCACACCAGATGGGCGCGATGGCTGGCAGCATTTCTTTCTGCGCCAAGGCTGGCCGGTTTATGTGAGTGATGCGGTGGAACGTGGCCGGTCCGGCTGGTCCTTGATCCCGGAAGTCACCGGCGGGACTGCCCTGACGCTCCCGATAGACAATCCCTTTGAGCGGTTTCGCATTGGTGCCGGCCCTGGTTCCTATCGGCGTGGCGAGGTGCTGCCCGGCAATCAATTCCCCGCCGATGACGCCAGCTACCGCAATTTCATGCGCCAGATCGTGCCACGCTTCACCACCACGGATGAAATGACGCTGGATGCCTATGATGCGCTGCTGGCGCGTGTTGGCCCGGCCGTGGTCATGGCGCATAGCCAGGGCGGTTTCTTCGCCTGGAATGCGGCGCAGCGCCGGCCTGATGCGGTGCGTGCGCTGGTGCTGGTGGAACCCGCCTCCGTGGGCGATCCGGCACAAATCGCTGCCTTGCGCGATATTCCGGTGTTGATGATTTATGGCGATTACATCGCCGATGATGCGCGCTGGCCCGATATTCGTGCGCGCGGCATTGCCTTTGCCGAAAGCCTGCGCGCCCTGGGCGGGGAAGTGGATATCGTGGACCTGCCCTCGCATGGCATCACCGGCAATAGCCATATGATCATGATGGATCGCAATAGTGATCAGGTGGCGGCGCTGGTGCAGAAATGGCTCGCCAAGCGCGGGCTTTGGGCCTGACGGGCCGTCTTTCCCTTCCGCGCCTTCCGGTCTAGCATCCTCTTCCTCGGAAGGAAGCGTGACTAGAATGACTGTGCTTGATGGTGCCGCGCGGCGGAATCTTTTTCTCTTGGCCTGTTGTCAGGCGATTGGTCAGGCCGGCAATACGTTGATGTTCGCCGCCACCGCGCTTTCCGTGGTGACCTTCTACCATAACCGAGACCTTGCCACCCTGCCGGTCACCTTGCAGCATCTGGGCATTATGATTGCGGTGTTTCCCGCCGCTGCGCTGATGCAGCGCATGGGCCGCCGCTTTGGTTTCCGTATCGGGTCCATCTTTGGCATGGTGGGCGGGGCCGTTGTGGCGCTTGGGCTTTACACCACAACCTTCGCACTAATGTGCCTGGGCGGGCTGATTCTGGGTTACGCTGTGGCCAGCCTGCAGATGTATCGATTCGCCGCGGTGGAATTGGTGCCGGCCTCCTATCGCCCCAAGGCTATTTCCTGGGTCACGGCCGGCGGTGTCGTGGCCGGTGTGCTTGGCCCCAGCATTGTACGCATTTCGCATGACCAAATGCTGCCGCTTTATCTTGCGACCTATATCTGCCTGATCGGCATTCATGCCGTGGTCTTCACCATCATGGGCTTCATCAAATTCCCGCCCATGCAGGAAGCGGCCGTGAAGGCGGATGGTTCGGCTGTCGCGCCGCCACGGCCCTTGCTGGAAATCGCGTCTCAACCGCGTTTCATCGCCGCTGCCATTTCCGGCATGGTGGCTTTCGGCATCATGTCCTTTTTGATGAGTGCGTCACCGCTGGCCATTGTTGCCTGCGGCTTGCCGCATACCGAAGCGCATTGGGTGATCTTCATGCATGTGATGGGGATGTTTGTGCCATCCTTCTTCACAGGTAATCTCATCACGCGCTATGGCACCACCAAGGTCATGTTCTGGGGCATTGCGCTGCTGCTGCTTGGCGTTTTCGCAGCCCTTGCCGGCAATAGCGAATGGCATTTCCGCCTGGCGCTGACCTTGAATGGCGTGGGTTGGAATTTCCTGTTCATTGGCGCGACCAATCTGGTTACCACCTGCTATCGCCCGAATGAGCGTGGCAAGGCCCAGGCCTTGAATGACTTCCTGGTTTTCGGCACCACCGCGGCGGCCAGCTTCCTGGCCGGCTTCCTGCATGAGCATTTCGGCTGGGTGCCGCTGAATTGGGCCTCTATCCCGCTGCTGCTGGTCGCGGTCTGCGCTGTGATCTGGCTGCGCTATCAGCGCGAACCGGTGCGCGCGGCGGCCTGAGGCCGCGCCTACTCCTCCACCGATTCCGGCAAATACCCTGTCCGCAGCACATGCGGCCAGGCGTGGTTGGCGCCCATAGCCTCTGCGCGGCGCGCCGCACTTTCCCAGTCATAGACAAGGGAAATCAGCTCCGCCATCGGCTTTGCGTCTTCCGCCAGATGCAAAATCGCGTAGCGCGCATGGGGGGACCTTGCCTCTGCCCGGTGCGGATGATCACCGCGTGTCACGCGAAAGCCCGGCAAGCCCAGGCTGCCGGGATTGACCACCAAGGGACCATCACCCGGCATGTGAATAACACTCGATTGATGGCTATGGCCGCACAGCACCACGCGCGCCGCCATGCCATCCTCACCCAGCCTTTCCCGAATGGCGGAAAGCGGCGATGGGACCAGAATACCGTGGCGCGGGTCTTCCAAAAGGTTCCGCACATCGGATGAAGGCGTGCCGTGGCAGGCCAGCACACCGGGCGCGGGGGTCAGGCTTTCGGGCAATTCATACAGCCAGGCGCGCTGATCAGCGGTGGTTTCCTGAAAGGCGAAGCCATCCTGCCCCTTCAACCCTTCCGCCACGCGATCCGTCAGCCAGCGGTCATGATTGCCGCGAATGGAAGGGATATTCTTTTCCATCAGCAGGCGCGTCGTCTCGCCGGGCCAGCACATGCCGGAAGCGCAATCGCCAAGGCAGATGATGTCGGTGATGCCGCGCCGGGCGATATCATCCAAAGCCGCTTCCAAAGCGGCGACATTGCCATGGATATCGGAAATCACCGCAAGGCGCATGGGAAGGCTTCCTGTTGACTGCGCCCTATCATGCCATGGCGCAGGAAGGGCTTGAAGAGTTCGGCCCTGTCCGTTTCGCTTGAAAATGCTCAGGCGACCAACCGCCTGACCGCCGCGACCAATTCCGGCGCATCCCAGGCCGCTTCGCCTTCCAGCCGCGCCACTTCCCGGCCCCTGCGGTCAATGATCACCGTCGTCGGCAGGCCACGCGCGCCCAAGGCCCGCGCCGCGGCGCCGCGCGGGTCCAGCCAAATGGCAAGCTCCTTCAGCCCCAGGCGCTGATAAAAGCCTTCCACCTGCGCCCGCCCGCCTCGGTCTGATGATAGCGCCAGCACCGCAATGCGTTCTGCCCGCAGCATGGCTTGCAACCGGTCCAAAGCGGGCATTTCAGCGACGCAAGGCGGGCACCAGGTGGCCCATAGCTTGATCACCAAGCCCTGCCCGGCGAAATCCGCCAGCGTGGTTTCCTTGCCATCCCCATCGGTGAAGGTGATGGCTGGCGGCGGCGCTGGGTTCGCGCCCTCCCGCAATTTATCAAGCCCTTTCGCCGCCCACCCTTGCCGCGACAGACCGGGCGCGAGTAGGGTCGCCCCAAGCAAAGCCGGGGCGCACAACATCGCGGAACGGCGGTTCAGAACAGGCACGAAAGACACTCCCTTCGCATGAGCAGCAGCAGCGCGAACCAGCAATGGGGCGGACGTTTCGCCCAAGGCCCCTCGGCCATCATGGCCGCCATCAATGCCTCGATCGGGTTTGATCGCAAGATGTGGCGCCAGGATATCCAAGGCAGCTTGGCCCATGCCGCCATGCTCGCGCATGTGGGGATCATCAGCGCGGAAGACGAGGCCGCGATACGCACCGGCCTTGGAAAAATCGCGGCGCGCATCGAAGCCGGCGATTTCCCCTTTGATGACGCGCTTGAAGATATTCACATGAATATCGAAGCGCGGCTGACGGAAACCATTGGGGAAGCCGGCAAGCGCCTGCATACGGGCCGTTCCCGCAATGACCAGGTGGCTTTGGATGTACGGCTTTGGGTGCGCGATGCGATTGATGGGCTTTCCGGCCAGATCACAGATGTGATGCGCGCCTTGGTGGCGCGGGCGGAAGAACATGCGGGCAGCGTCATGCCTGGCTTCACCCATTTGCAGCCGGCGCAGCCTGTCACTTTCGGCCATCACATGCTGGCCTATGTTGAAATGCTCTCCCGCGATCTATCGCGGCTCGCGGATTGCCGGGCGCGGTTGAATGAAAGCCCTCTGGGGGCGGCGGCCTTGGCCGGCACGGGCTTCGCGATTGACCGGCACATGACGGCGAAGGCGCTCGGCTTTGATCGGCCCATGCGCAACAGCCTGGATGCCGTGGCATCGCGCGATTTCGCTGCCGAATTCCTGTTCTGCTGTGCGATGTGCAGCGTCCATCTTTCGCGCTTGGCGGAAGAAATCGTGATTTGGACCAATCCCTATTTCGGCTTTGTGAAGCTTTCTGATGCCTTCACCACCGGCAGTTCCATCATGCCGCAAAAGCGCAACCCGGATG
The DNA here is from genome assembly GCA_903844785.1 of uncultured Rhodospirillales bacterium. Classification (GTDB taxonomy): domain Bacteria; phylum Pseudomonadota; class Alphaproteobacteria; order Acetobacterales; family Acetobacteraceae; genus Neoroseomonas. The sequence continues at coordinate 5,802 of CAIMVB010000302.1, forward strand.
CGGCGGAGCTGGTGCGCGGCAAGACGGGCCGCGTGATGGGCGCGCTGATGGGGATGCTCACGGTCATGAAGGGCCTGGCGCTGACCTATTTCAAGGATATGCAGGAAGACAAGGAAGGCATTTTCGATGCCGCCGAAAACCTGACCCTGACCTTGGCCGCCACCGCCGGCATGGTGCGGGATATGAAGCCGCAGACGGAACGCCTTGCCGCCGCCGCTGGGGCGGGTTTTTCCACCGCGACGGATCTGGCGGATTGGCTGGTGCGCAGCCTGAAAATGCCCTTCCGAGACGCCCATCACGTCACCGGCACGCTGGTGGCCAAGGCCGAAGCGCGCGGCGTTGATCTTTCCGGCCTGACGCTGGCGGAAATGCAGGCGGTGGAACCGCGCATCACCCAGGGCGTGTTTGATGTGCTGACGGTTGAAGCCTCTGTCCGCTCCCGCACTTCCTATGGCGGCACCGCGCCCGCCAATGTCGCCGCCATGGCCGCCGAATGGAAGGCGAAGCTGGCATGAAGCTGGGCGCGCGGTCCCTTTTGCTGCTGTTGGCGGTGGCCTTCCTGGCCAGCGCCTGTGGCCGCATGGGTCCGGTTCGCCCGCCCGGCCCAGCCGAGGAAGTCACCTATCCCCGGCAATACCCAAATCGCTGATATCGCGCTTTGCCGCTTGCGATAGGCGGCGCGTGACACGACAATAGGGGGATGGCCGCCCCTGCTCCCGCCCTTGATCCGGGCAATGATCCGTCCTTCGCTGAATTGCTGGCGCAACGCCCGCACCTGTCGCGCCACGCCCATGATGGGCTGGTGATGGAAGATGTGCCGCTGGCGCGTATTGCCGAAGTGGTGGGCTCACCGACTTGGGTTTATTCCGCCGGTACTTTGCGGCGGCGCGCTCGGGCTTTGCGCACTGCGCTGGCCGATGCCGGGCTGACCGCAACGGTGCATTTCGCCACCAAGGCCAATGACAATCTGGCCGTGCTGGCGCTGCTGGGCCACGAAGGACTTGGCGCTGATGTGGTGAGCGAAGGCGAATTGCGCGGCGCGCGGGCGGCAGGCATTCCGGCCAGCGCCATTGTCTTTTCCGGTGTCGGCAAATCCGAACGCGAAATCCGCCTGGCCCTTGCAGAAGGCATTATGCAGATCAACGCCGAAAGCATTGAGGAAATCTCTATGATTTCCGAAATCGCCGCCGGCATGGGGCGCATTGCGCCGGTTGCCATTCGCGTCAACCCGGATGTGGATGCGAAAACTCACGCCAAGATCACCACGGGCCTCAGCGAAAATAAATTCGGCGTGGCTTATGATGATGCACTGGCGCTTTACGCGCGCATGGCAGCACTGCCAGGCATTCGCCCGATTGGCATCGCAACCCATATCGGCAGCCAGATTACCGTGGGCATGGGCGCTTATCGCGCGGCCTATGCGCGCTTAGCGGAATTGGTGCGGGCCATTCGCGCGCAAGGCTTGCCGATTGAACGCGTTGATTGCGGCGGCGGGCTTGGCATTGCCTATCGCGATGAGATTGCGCCCGCGCCGGCGGCTTTGGCGGGCGCGATCAAGGCAGAACTCGGCGCGCTGGGCCTGCCGGTCATGCTGGAACCGGGTCGTTGGATTGCCGGGCCGGCAGGGGTGTTGCTGTCTCGGGTGATCCTGCAAAAGCAGGGCGCGGCGCGGCGCTTTGTGGTGCTGGATGCGGCGATGAATGACCTGCTGCGCCCGGCCATGTATGATTCCTGGCACGGCATTCTGCCCGTGGCGCCCGCCGCTTTGGTGGCGCCCACCGCGCCGGCTGATGTTGTCGGCCCCGTCTGCGAAAGCAGCGATTGCTTCGCGCGCGACCGCGCTTTGCCGGATTTGCCGCCGGGCGCCTTGGTCGCGCTGCTCGATGCGGGCGCTTATGGCGCCACCATGTCTTCCACCTATAACGCCCGGCCCTTGGCGGCGGAGGTTTTGGTGGATGGCGCGCGCTTCGCCGTGGTGCGGGACCGCCAATCCTATGAGGCTTTGCATACCGGCCAGCGCTTGCCAGATTGGCTAACGGGATGACAACAGCGCCGGGAAAGCCATCGCCTGAAAGCCAGGGCCTTGCTGCCTTGGGGTTCAAGCTCGGGCTTTCTCGGCTGGCGCTATGGTGGGAAGGGGCCTGGTGGGCGCTTTGGCCACCGCTTGGGGTGATGGGCGCCTTTTTGGTGCTGGCCTTAACCGGGCTGCTGCCCACACTGCCGCCCGCTTTGCATTTGCTGATCCTGATCGGCTTTGCCGCCGCGCTTGGCTATTTTGGCTATCGAGCAGCCCTGGGGCTGCGCGCGCCCGCGCCGGACGCCGCAGCGCGGCGGCTGGAACGCGATTCTGGCCTTGCCCATCGCCCGCTTGCCGTGCTGGCAGATCGCCCCGCCGGGGATGACGCCATGGCCCAGGCGCTGTGGCAGGCGCATCGGGACCGCGCGGTGGCGCAGCTTGACCATTTGCGCGTGGCGCGACCCAGGCCAGGGCTGGCGGCGCGGGACCCTCGGGCGTTGCGCGCTGCCGTGCTGGTGGCGCTGGTCGCCAGCCTTGGCATGGCGGGGCGGGAGGCACCGGAAAGGCTGCTCACCGCGCTACTGCCGCCCTTCGCAGAACCGGCTTCGGCGCCCACGGCGCCTGCCGCGCGGTTTGAAGCCTGGATCACGCCGCCCGCTTATACCGGCGCGCCGCCGCAATTCCTGAATGCGGCAGGCGGCGCGGTTGCGGTGCCAGCGGGTAGCCGGCTGCATATGGTCGTCTCCGGCAGCGCCAATCCGCCGGAATTGCGGCTTGGCAGCGCTGCCCATGGCTTCACGCGGCTGGATACGCAAAGCCATTCCCTGGAAATACCGCTGGCGGAAGGCGGCGCGCTGGTGCTGAAGCGCGACGGGCGCGATGTGGCGCAATGGGCGCTGACGCTGAACGCCGATGCCCCGCCCGTGGTCGCCTGGGATCCCGCGCCGGGCCGCGCTGGCCGGGGCTTGGGTCTGCGCCTGCCCTGGAAGGCAGAAGATGATTGGGGCCTTGCGGCGCTGCGCGTGGAATTGCGCCTGAAGCAGCGCCCCACCGCCCCGGCCTTGACGCAGGACATCCCCCTGCCCGGTGGCACACCGCGCCAGGCGCAGGGCGCGAGCCAGCCCGATTTTTCCACCCATCCCTGGGCCGGGCTGGAAGTGGAAGCGCGGCTTTTCGCCCGTGACGGCGCGGAACAGGAAGGCAAATCTGAAGGCGTTTTCCTGGTGCTGCCGGAACGACGCTTTTCGCACCCGGTCGCGCAGCAATTGATCGCACTGCGCCGCGCGCTTTCGCTCGACCCCATTGCACGGGAACCCGCGCGGCGTGAATTGGACCGTATCACCAATGCGCCCGAAGCTTTCGAACATGATACGGGCATGTTCCTGACACTCCGCGCCGCGCGGCATCGGCTGATGCGCGACAGGCGCGATGAAGCTGTGCCGGAAGTGCAGCAAATCCTGTGGGATATTGCGGTGGCCTTGGAAGAAGGCCGCACCGACCGCAGCGCCCGCGCTTTGGCCCAGGCGCGAGAAGCCCTACGCGAAGCCCTGGAAGAAGCGCGCCGCGACAACGCCGAAGCCAACCCGGAACGCAGCCCGGAAGAACGCGCCGAACAGCGCGCCGAAGTGCAGCGCCGCATTCAGGAATTGCGCGAAGCCATCCGCCGCCATCTGGAAGCGCTGGCCGAACGCATGCAGCGCGAAAATAATGAAGCGCTATCCTACGACCCACAGCAGCGCATTTATGACCGGCGCGAATTGGAACGCCGCACCCGCCGCCTGGAAGACGCCGCGCGCGATGGCCGGCAGGAAGATGCCGACCGCGAAATGGCCGAGCTTGAGGAAATGCTGCAAGCCTTGGAAGAAGGCCGCACGAGCCGCACTGAAGATCGGCAACGCCAACAACGCCAGCGCGGCCAGCAGCAAATGGGCGCTTTGCAGGATATGGTGCGGCGGGAAGCGGAAATGCTGGACCGCGCGCATCGCCGCAGTGGAGATCAGGAAAACACCCGCGCCGATCTGCGGCGCCCACCGCAGCCGCGCCCGCAAACGCCGGAAGCCCGCGACGAAGCGGCGCGTGATGCGCGCACGCAACGCGCACTCCGCCGCGCGCTGGGTGAATTGATGCAGCAATATGGCGAATTGACGGGCGATGTGCCCGCCCCCTTGGCGGAAGCTGATCGCGCCATGCGCGATGCGGCGGAAGCCCTCACTGAAGGCCGAGATCCGCGCGGCGCGCAGCAACAAGCGATCCGCGCGCTGACGGAAGGTGGGCGGCAAATGTCGCAACGCATGCAGCGCCAATTCGGCCCCCCTCAGCCCGGTGAGGGTGAAGGTGAGGGCGAGGGCGAAGACATGGCCGGCAATCAGCAAGGCGGTGAAGGCCAGGGGCAGGAAAACCAGCTCGGCCAAGGCCGCGACCCGCTGGGGCGCGAAAGGCGCGAAACCGGCGGTTCAGCGCAAGATAATGCCGGCGATACTTTGGTGCCGGGTGAAGCGGAAAGGCTGCGTTCCCATCAATTGCAACAGGAACTCCGCCGCCGCGGCGCGGAACGCGAAAGGCCGCCGGTGGAGTTGGAGTATATAGACAGGTTGCTCAGAAGGTTTTGAGGCGAGCACGGCGCAGCGTTTGGTCGCATTTTCCGAGCCGCCAAGTGAAGCCACTTGGCTTGAAAATGCTTCACTCAAACACCCGCGCCCAATCATCGCGCATGGATACCACCTGCCAGCCGCGCGCCGGTGCGGCATCCAGCGCGCGCGCCAAGCGCCCGATATAGCTTTCCCGGTCATAGGCGAATTCACGTTCCGCATCATCATGGCGAATGATCATGCCAAGGCGCCGTCCCGCGCCTTCCGTGGTGTAGCGCAGCATTTCAAAATCGCCATCCGAATTGCCGAAGGCCGCAATGGGGCGTCGGCCGATATGGCGCGCAATGCCAATCGGCTTGCCCGGCCCATCATCAATGAAATCCACGCGCGGTTCTCGGCGCAGCATGAGCTGCCCCGCTTCTTCACCCACTGTCAGCGCGAAGCTTGACCCCACCACCTGATGCGGCGGGATGCCGTAGGTATCCTCGGCAAAGGCACGCACAAACTCCACACCGCCGCCCGAGACAATAAAGGTGCCAAAGCCCGTAGCGCGCAGGAAACGCAACACTTCCAGCATGGGCTGATAGACCAGCGCGGTATAGGGGCGGCTCCATTTCGGATGCCGCGCGGTCTTCAGCCATTCAGCAGCGATGGCCTGAAATTCCTCCGGCGAGTTGCCGGCCATGGCAGCGCCGGCAAGGCGCATCAGCCCCTCATTCCCGCCGCCCATCACACCATGCAGATCGCCCGCAATGGCCGCGCGAAAAACTGCATCCTGCTGCCAGGCAGGATTGGCCGGCGCTAGAACGCGAATACGATCCAGGATGAACAGCAATTGCGCATAGGCCGGCTGTTCCACCCAAAGCGTGCCGTCATTATCAAACACCGCGATGCGCGCCGATGGGCGCACATAATCGGCGCTGCCTTCGCGCGTGACAGCCGTAACAAAATCCAACAATGCGCGCTTGCGCGGCCCATCGCACCAGGAAGGCAATGGGTCCGCGCCTTGCGCCAGGGCGGCGGCAGGCAAGGCGAAAAGCAAAGCCGCTAAAGACCGCCTTTCAATCATGCCGCACCGCCGTACCATGGTTCAATTCGCCGAAGCCCGCCGTAGCCGCTGCATGGCGTCGCCCAGGCTGAAACTGCCTGGCGCCTGACGCGGCGGGAAATCCTTGAAGGTTTCCAAGAAGCGCCCGACATAGGCTTGCGCTGGCACCAACGCAAAGGCGCGTTCCACCCGCCAGCGATTGTAATTCATCGATTCCGTGGCGCGTTCAAAAGGATCAGCGCGCAGGTTGAACAGCATGGGCAGGCGCAGCGGCGTGAAGCTCCGTTCCCACACTTCAAGCCCATGATGTTCCTGGATCATGAAATGCAATTTCCAATGATCGTAGCGTAGCGCTGCCAAATCGCCATCATCGGTGAAGTAGAACATCTCCCGCCGCGCGCCGGGGCCAGTGCCGGTCAGCAACGGCAATTGGTTATAGCCATCCAGATGCACCTTGTAGTTGCGCCGCCCTGCTTGGTGGCCGGCAAGAAGCTTCTGCTTGATTTCAGGCTCTCCAGCGGCAGCCAGCAATGTTGGCAACCAATCCTGGTGAGAGAAAATATCATTCAACACCTGCCCTGGCTGAATGCGCCCCGGCCAGCGGATCATGCTGGGCACGCGGAAGCCGCCTTCCCAGGCGGTGGCCTTTTCGCCGCGGAAAGGTGTGGCGCCACCATCGGGCCAGGTCATCACTTCAGCGCCATTATCAGTGCTGTAGATCACGATGGTATTTTGCGTGATGCCAAGATCATCCAGCTTCTTCAGCAATTGGCCGACATGGCCATCATGTTCCACCATGCCATCAGGATAGACGCCAAGCCCGGTCTTGCCCTGGCTTTCCGCCTTCCACCGAGTCCAGAGATGCATGCGCGTGGAATTGAACCAGGTGAAAAACGGTTTGCCCGCGCGGTGCTGACGGTCGATGAAATCCAGTGATGCCGCCAAAAAGTCCTCCTCCACCGTTTCCATGCGCTTCATGGTCAGCGGGCCGGTGTTTTCGATCCGCTGAGAGCCATCCGCATTGGCCCAGGTCTTCAATACACCACGCGGCGCGAAGCGTTCACGGAAGCGCGGGTCACGCGGGTAATCCGGGTTTTCCGGTTCATCTTCCGCGTTCAGGTGATAAAGCGAACCAAAGAACTCATCAAAGCCATGCATGGTGGGCAAATGCTCATCACGGTCGCCCAGATGGTTCTTGCCGAATTGGCCTGTCGCGTAACCAAGCGCTTTCAGCAGCACGGCAATGGTCGGGTCTTCTGCCTTCATGCCTTCCGGTGCGCCAGGCAGGCCCACCTTGGAAAGCCCGGTGCGCAAAGGGCTTTGCCCGGTGAGGAAGGCGGAACGCCCGGCGGTGCAGGAATTCTCGCCATAGGCATCGGTGAAAATCGCGCCTTCACGGGCGATGCGGTCAATATTGGGCGTGCGATAGCCCATCATGCCCATGTTGTAGGCCGAGATATTGGACCAGCCGATGTCATCGCCAAAAATCACCAGAATATTCGGCTTGCCCTGCGGCGCGGCGGCGGCAGGGGCGGCTGGCTGTTGCGCCTGCGCCATTTGCACGCCGCCAAGGGTGCCGGCGGCAAGCCCTGCGGCGCCGCCCAGCAACATGTCGCGGCGTGATGGGCGATGATTATCCTTGCTCATGGCGTGGTTTCCTCTGGTTTGTTGGAAGAAGGGCGGCGGATGCAGCGAAAGCCGATATGGCTCATGCCCGTATCCACCATCTGCGCGTGGCGCGCGGCCGGCCGGTAGCGCCGGCAATAGGATGGCGCGCATAGGAAGGAACCGCCCTTCACAACCTTGCGCGGGATGCGAATGGCGGGTTGCAGGGGATCAAAGGACCCCTCCATGCCGGGACCGCGCGGCTTTTCCGGCGCGCAGCAGGGGCTTTCGGGATCAGCGGCGTGCTTCGCGGCCCACCAATCCTGGGTCCATTCCCAGACATTGCCGCACACCTCATGAAGCCCGTAGCCATTGGGCGGGAAGCTCCGCACCGGGCAGGTGCCGGCGAAGCCATCGGCTTCAAAATTGCGCCAGGGAAAAGGGCCTTGCCAGGTATTGGCCAGATGCGCGCCGCCCGGCGCCAATTCCTGCCCCCAGGCGAATTCCGCGCCATGCAACCCGCCGCGCGCGGCACATTCCCATTCGGCTTCGCTGGGCAATGCCTTGCCCGCCCAGGCGGCATAGGCGGAGGCATCTTCAAACGCCACATGGACCACCGGGTGATCTTCCCGCCCCGCAATATCGCTGCCCGGACCTTCCGGCGCATGCCAGCAGGCGCCCTTGGTCCAATGCCACCAGTTGCGGATATCGCGCGTATCCACCGGCCCATCCGTCATGCGGAATACCAGCGCGCCGGGGGCGAGCATCTCAGGCGCCGCATCAGGATAAAGCTTGGGGTCCAGCGGGCGTTCGGCCACGGTCATATACCCCGTCGCCGCGATAAAACGGCCGAATTCCCGGTTCGTCACCGTGGTCCGGTCCATCCAAAACCCCGCAACTTTCACGCTGTGGCAAGGCTTTTCTTCGGGGTAATGCTGATCCGAACCCATCATGAAGCTGCCGCCTGGTATCCAGGCCATGGCTTCCCCTTCATGTTCCCGCCCGGGCCGCGCTGGCCCTTCAATCATGCCGCTTATCCGTCAACTTGATGATTGCATATTCGCAAAGATTGCCAGCTTTGCGACAAGCGTGCCCAATACCTTTTTGGCAATCTGCAATTCCACCGGTGGTATATGATTGAGGTTCGAGAGCTTCGGCTCGTGAAGGCCATTGACGATCACGGCAGCCTGGTGCGCGCTGCCCGCGTGCTTGGCATCGCCCAACCGGCGCTGACCCGTGCGCTCGCGCGGCTGGAAGCCAAGCTGCGCGGCAAGCTGTTTGAACGTAGCCGGCGCGGCGTAATCGCGACCGATCTGGGCCGCGCCATCATTGCCGAAGGCAGCGCCATTCTGGACAGTCTGGAAAGCCTGGATCGGCATTTGGCAGAGGCACGCGGCACCCAGACCGCCGATCTCAACATCATGGCCGGCGCCTATATGGCGGAGTCGCTGTGCCTGACGGCAGCGGCGGGGATGTTGAGCGCCTTTCCGGGCACCAGGCTGCGCCTACTCTCCGCCAATTGGGCTGAAGTGCCCGCCGCGATATTGGACCGCGAAGCGCCGATTGGCGTGATGGATTTGCGCGGCTTTGTCCCTGATCCTGGCTTGGCCGTGGAAAAATTGCGCCCTCAGCCAGCGATTTTCGTCGCGCGCGCGGGCCATCCGCTAGCGCAGCAGGCCAGCGTGACCCTGGCCGATATCATGACCTGTCCGCTGGCCTTCATTGGCCGCGCGCCAAGGGAAGTGCAGGCGCCCCATGTGGCCGCGCGGGAAGAAGCGCGCGCCAAGGGGCAGCTTCACGCGGCCTTCCCAGCGCTGGTGCATGAAAGCCCGACGGTCACGCTGAAATTACTGCCGCAATCGGATGCGGTGGCCGGTGTCAGCGTGATCCTGGCGCTGGAAGGGCTGCGCCAGGGGAATATCGTGGCACTTCCCTGGCAGCGCCCCCCTTGGGCATCCATCCATCCCGGCATCATAACGCTGCGCAACCGCGCGCTTGGTGCGGCAGAGCAGGGGTTTTTGAATCTGCTCCGCAAGGCGGATCAGCAGGCGGAAGAAGAAGCGCTGGCCTGGTGCAAAGCGCAGGGGGTGCCAAGCGCCTGTGCGTGAGGGGGTCGGCGGTGCTTTACAAACAAAGCGCCATCAGTATTTTTTTACAAAGCGAAATCAATAGGATAAGGGCTTAACTTTCTTTAAAATTTGCGCTTGAACAGCAGCGCTATGATCGAAGTACGCGATTTGCGCCTGGTAGAGGCAATTCATGAAAATGGCAGCCTGATCCGGGCTGCCCGGGTGCTTGGCGTGGCCCAACCGGCCCTGACCCGCAGTCTTGCCGTGCTAGAGGCCAAGCTGGGCGGGCAGCTTTTCGAACGTAACCACCGCGGGGTCATTGCAACGAATCTCGCCCGGGCGATTTTGGCCGATAGCGCCGCAATCCTGGAAAGCGTGGAAAAACTGAACCGGCAGATCGGGGAAGTGCGCGGTGCGCAGGAACAGGACCTGTCCGTCATTGCTGGCGGCTATATCATGGATAGCCTCTGCATCACTGCGGCGGCGCATATGCTCTCCCTTTTTCCCCAGGTGCGTCTGCGCTTGCTAACGGCCAATTGGTCGGAAGTGCCGCGCGCCGTGCTGGAACGGGAAGTGCCTATTGGCTTGGCTGATCTGCGGGGGCTTGTGCTTGATCCTAGTCTGGCTGTGGAAAAGCTGCGGCCGCACCCTGTGATTATTGTGGCCCGGCCCGGCCATCCGTTGGCGCTGCGCGCGAAGGTTGCGCTGCCCGATATCATGGCCTTTCCCTTGGCGTTTATTGGCCGTTCGCCGAGTGAATTGCACAAGCCCCTTGCCGCCGCGCGGGAAGCGGCCCGTGGCCAGGGTGACATGCACCCTTCCTTTCCGGCAGTGACGCATGAAAGCCCAAAGGTGATGCTGCACTTGCTGCGCCAGAGTGACGCCGTGATGGGCCTGCCCGTTAGTCTGGCGATGGAACCGATCGCGCGCGGGGAAGTGGTGGCGCTTCGCTGGCGGGAAGCTTGGTCCACCATGCATTCTGGCATCATCACGCTGCAGAGCCGCGCGCTTGGCGCGGCGGAACAA
>CAIMVB010000303.1 GCA_903844785.1 uncultured Rhodospirillales bacterium
CGCTTGCAAAGCAGTTTCATTGGGCTTGAGGACATGACCGAAGCCGCCCTGACATTGCGCGCCGCGCCGCAAGGCAAGACGCTATTGCTTTCCGGCAGGCTGGATGCCGCCGGCGCTGCCGCGCTTTGGCCAGCCATGACGCGCGCCTTGGCTGAAAAACCAAGCGCGATTGATCTTTCCGCGGTGGAAATCATGGATAGTGCCGGCGCCGTTTTGGTGCTGCGCGCGGGCGATGATGTGCCGGTGCAGGGTGGCTCGCCCGATGTGATCGCGGTCTTGGAACGCAACCGCGCAGCCTTGGCGGCCGCGCCAGTGCCCGTGGCGCCGCCGCGCGAATTTGCGCCCATCACGCGCTTTGGCGGCTTGGTATTCGGCGGCATCCAAGCGGCCCTTTCCGGCATTGCCTTTGTCGGGGAAGTGCTGGTCGCGGCCTTTCGCGTGCTGTTCCGCCCAAGGCTATTCCGCGGCGCTGAATTCCTGCGCCATTTGGATGAGATCGGGCTGCGTGCCTTTCCGCTGACGCTATTGCTCGGTTTTCTGATCGGGCTGATTTTGGCCTATCAATCCTCCATCCCGCTCAAGCGCTTTGGCGCGGAGATTTTTGTACCCAATCTGGTCGGCATTTCGCTGCTCCGTGAATTGGGACCGCTGCTGGCTGGCGTGGTGCTGGCCGGGCGCACCGGTTCGGCCTTCGCCGCCGAACTTGGCACCATGACGGTGAATGAAGAAGTGAATGCTTTGCGGATCATGGGCATTGACCCCATGGTGATGCTGGTGCTGCCGCGTATTCTGGCAGCGATATTGGTGATGCCCGCGCTGACTTTATTGATGAACCTGGCCGGGCTTGCCGGCATGACAGTGGTGATGGAAACGCTGGGCTTCCCCTGGAGCGCGGTTTCCAACCAATTGCAGCAATGGCTGAAACTGGGCGATCTGATGGGCGGCTTGTTCAAATCCGCCTGTTTCGGCCTGGTGATTGGGGCCATTGGCTGCCGCGCCGGGCTTTCCGCCGGCTTCGGTCCGCGCGCCGTGGGTGATGCGGCAACGGCGGCCGTGGTGGGCGGCATTGTCGCCATTGTGGCCATGGATGGCGTCTTCGCCATTTTGTTCTTCAGGCTTGGCATATGAACGACGAAACCGTCATTCGCGTCGAAGACCTGGCCGTCAGCTTCGGCCCGCGCACCATCTTCAAGGATGTGAGCTTTGAGGTGAAACGCGGCGAGGTTTTCGTCATTTTGGGTGGTTCAGGTTGCGGTAAATCCACGCTGCTCAAGGCGCTGATCGGCATTGTGCCCATCGCGGCGGGACGGGCAGAAATTCTGGGCGTTGATCTGGCGGAAGCCGATGCCGAAGGGCAGCTGGAACTGCTGAAACGCATTGGTGTGATGTGGCAATCCGGCGCGCTGTTCGGCAATATGACGCTATCCGAAAATGTAGAATTACCCCTGGAAGAACATACGGATTTGCCGCGCCCTGCACGGGAGGCTTTGGCGCGTGCCAAGCTTGGCTTGGTGGGGCTTGGCGATGCGGCGGGGCTATTGCCGGCCGAAATTTCCGGCGGCATGGCCAAGCGTGCGGGCATTGCACGCGCCATGGCACTTGATCCGCCCTTGCTGATTTTGGATGAACCCTCAGCGGGGCTCGACCCCATTACCTCTGCGGGGTTGGATAAGCTTATTCTGGATATAGCACGCAGCACCGGCACCACCTTTGTTGTGGTGACCCATGAATTGCAATCCATTCTGGCCATTGGGGATCGCTGCATCATGCTGGATAAGGAAGCTCAAGGCATGATCGCCATGGGTAAGCCGCGCGATTTGCGCGATACCGGCACGCACCCGACCGTGCGCGCCTTCTTCCGCCGAGAGGCTGCCTGACATGGCGAAACCGCCCAATACGCTTTTTCTGCGCATCGGCATGCTGGCGCTTTCCGCCATTGCACTGGCCATTGGCTTCATCCTTTACCTGACAGCAGGGCAATTCGGCACAAAATCCGATTACTTCGAAACCTATGTCGGTGAATCCATCGTGGGGCTCGATGTCGGGGCATCGGTGCGTTATCGCGGCGTGCAGATCGGGCGCGTGACGGAAATATCCTTGGCGGCGGCTCTTTATGATGTTCAGGAAGCGCGGGCCAATCGCGCTGCGATGCAATTGGTGGTGATACGCTTCGCTGTGGAAAGAACGCGCGTGTCGCGGATTTCCTCACTCGAAGACATGATAGCCGGCGGGCTCAGAACACGTATCGCCTCTCAGGGGATTACGGGCGTCACCTATCTGGAAATTGATATTCTGGACCCCGCGCGCTACCCGGTTATCCAGGTGCCATGGAAGCCGCGTTACGATTACATCCCCGCCGTACCTTCCACCATCACACAAGTAACCAGCGCGGCGGAGCAAATTCTCCGCAGGTTGGAGGCGTTGGATATTGAGGGCTTGATCAATAACGCCGCCGGCCTGATGGGTGATTTGCGCCGGCAAGTGAGTGATGGCGAAGTCGCAGCAGCCTTGCGAGAGGCGAGTGAAACCTTGGCGGAATTACGCGGTGCCATCCGTGGGGCGCGGCTTGAGGATACAGCGGCAGAATTGCGCGGCGCCATTGCCAATATGGGCGATGCCGGGCGCAGCGCGCAGGAATTGCTGGCAAGCCGCGAAGTGAAAGACGCACTGCTGCGCATCCCCGCCGCCGTCACCGCCTTGGAACAGACGCTACGCGCGGCGCGCGGCACCACGACCGATCTGCAAGCTGATTTGTCGCCGCTGATGCGTGATTTGCGTTCTTCCATCGCCAATCTGCGTGACACAACGGAATCACTGCGGCGCAACCCATCCCAAACCCTCCTCGGTGCGCCACCGCCGCCGCCCAACCGGGAACGCCGCTGACATGAAGCTGATCCATCGCCGCGCCTTGCTGCTTTCTGCACCCTTGCTGGCTTCCGCCTGTTCTGTATTGCCGGATCGGCCCTATCAGGAAATCACGCGCTATGCCTTGGAACCCCGCCGGCAGGGGGAAGGCTGGCGCGGCAAGGGGCGGCGCTTGCTTCTGGTGCGCACGCTGCGCGCACCGCCCGCGCTTGATGTGCGCGGCCTTCGCAGTATTCGCCCCGATGGCACGGAAGAGGTTGATTTCTACGCCGAATGGATCGCGCCCCCGGCGGAAGCCACCGAACAGGCTTTGCGACGCTGGCTGATGGATGCGCGGCTTTTCACTGCCGTGCTGGCGCCCGGTTCACGCGCCAATGCAGATTTGGTGCTGGAAGGTGAATTGACGCGCCTTATCGCCAATCGCGCCAAGGGTCAGGCGGAAGCGGAATTGAATTTTGTGCTGATTTCGGAACGCGAAGCCTCACCACGCGTGCTGGGGCAGATGATCAGCACAGGCAGCGCGGCGCTGCCCAGCGGCGCGCTCCGCCCGGATCAGGCTGCGGCAGCGATGAATGCCGCGCTTGGTAATGCTTTTGCGTCGCTGGAACAGGCGCTGTCGCGCTACGCCTGATCTCGCCGCTGCTTGGCGCGGCGCAAGGCGTGGATAAGATGCAGGCCGTAAGCCAGGATGGAACCGCCCACCACGACCCAGGCCAAGGGCTCAACCCAGCCCTGCACATCTTCGTAATGGTCTTCCAACATGTAGCCCGCGATGGCAAGGAAGCTCAGCCAAATCGCTGAACCGATCGCGGTCCAGAAATAAAAGACACCGCGCGGGATCAGCACCATGCCAGCGGGAATGGAAATAATGGTGCGGATACCGGGCAGCATACGCCCGAAACAAAGTGCCACCGGGCCCCAGCGCTTCAGGGTGCGTTCAGCACGGTCCATATCTTCGGTTTCAATCGCAAACCATTTGCCGTACCGCGCGACCAGCGGTCGAATGCGTTCAAGCCCGAACCAGCGCCCGATTTCATACCAGAAGGCATTGCCCACTACCGTGCCAAGGATCGCGACGATGATGGTGCCAACCAACGAAATCTCACCGCGCGCGGCGGCAAAGCCCGAAGCGGCCATGATGATTTCGGATGGGATGGGTGGGAAGATGTTTTCCGCCACCATCAGCACGAATACGCCAAGCAGCCCGGTTTCCGCGACCTGGCGCGCCACCCATTCGAACATTCAATCCACCTTGAAAATCAGCAGCGTGAGCCAGCGCCCGCGCACGTAATTAAGCCCCGTGACTGAGGCAACATCGCGCGGCGTGATCCCACGTTCCGCTGCCGCCGCGCGAAAGGCCGCTTCCTGCCGATGCGAAACCGCCACCACACGGCCGGGTTTCTGCGCGAGAAATTCCGCCGCCGCCGCACCATCACGCAGCAAAGCAATGCCGCCACCAAGCGCGAATTGCAGCGATGGTTCGTGGTAGCCCACCACGCCAAAATCGCGATCAGCCAGGCCGGGGGCTGCGGCGCGGACCTCAGTGGCCAGACGCGGCGAAACCCAAACGGCGTTGAGGCGCGGAATAACGCCTTCCAGCACGGCGGCATAAACCGGGATGCTGAGCACGGCGCCAAGCAAGGCGGCGCGCGCCCATTGCCCGCCACGCGCCGTACGCCACAACAAAGCGATCAGCGCGGCGCCAAAGCCAAGCCCGATGATGCCAAAAATATCCACGCGCTTTTCGGCATAAAACGCCGCGGCCATGGCGGCGATTGGCAAGCCCAGCCCCACACCGCCAAGTGCCAGCCAGCCAATCGCGGCAAGCCAGCGCGGTGTTGGGCGCCGCAATGGATCAAACGCCCAAGCCGCCGCCAGCAACATCAACGCGGGATAAGCCGGCAGCGCGTAATGCGGCAGTTTGGTCGCTACCGCTTCAAACAATAGCCAAACCGGCACCGCCCAGCCGAGCAAGAAGCGCGTTTGCGGCTTCAGCCGATCCGCCCAGGCGCCAGGCAAGGCGCGCAGAACAATCCAGGCGGAAGGAAAGGCAGTGATGCCAAACAGCAAAGTGTAGAAACCAGGCGGGCCCCAATGGCTTTCCTCGCCCGATCCCACCTTGTTCAGCATGTCATCGCCAAGCGCTTCAGTGAAAAACCGGCCTTCAGTTGCAATGCCAATGGCAATGAACCAGGGCGCGGCGCAGGCAATCATCAAGGGCACGCCCCATAACGGGCGGAGTGCTGCAAGCCAGGGCGCGCGGCGATCCATCACCAACAAAGTCACGCCAGCCAGCAGCGGCACCATGGGCGCGATGGGGCCTTTCAGCAGAACGCCCGCGCCCAGTGCTAGCCAAAAGCCCAAAGCCTGCCGTGCAGTAAATTGCGCTGGCGCCAAATAGGCGCGGCCCATCAGCAGCATCGCGGCCGTGATGCTGGCCAGCAGCGCCGCATCAGTTTTGGCGATATGGGTTTCCACCACCAGCACCATGCAGGGCGCCAGCATGGCTGCCGCCAGAAACGCCGCGCGGCGCCCCACCAAGGCGCGCCCCAGATAGCAAGTGGCCAGCACGGCCAGCAGCGCGCCGATCAGCGATGGCAGGCGATAGGCCCAAATCTGCCCGCGCGCCGGAATGCCCACCGCTTCCAGCACAAGCACAGTGCCGGCATGCGCCCAATGAATGACAACAGGTTTCTTGTTGCGTTCAACTTCACCGAGCTTGATCCGCACATAATCGCCGGTTTCGACCATTTGCCGGCTGGCCTGGGCGAAGCGGCTTTCATCGCGATCCCCGGGCGGGATGGAAAAGAAGCCTGGCAGCCAGACCAATAGGCAAAGCAGCGCCAGCCACCAGGCTGGGTGGCGCGTTTCCGGCAATCGGTCTAGGAATGAGCCCAGGTTCATCGCGCGGCGCATCTAGCACGAGAAGGGCGCGGGTGCCATGAAGGGCGCCATGAATGAAAACGCTTCCCGCCCCAGGCGCCCACCCGGCCTGCCCACGCGCCGCGCCGCGCGCGATTTGTTGGATGCCGTGCTGGAAGCGCATCGGCCACTTGAAGAAGCGCTGGAAGCCCTGCCCACGCGGCTGGAAGCGCGTGATAAGGCTGCGGCGCATCGTATTGCCGCCATGGTTCTGCGCCGGCTGGGCAGCATAGACGCCGTGTTGGAACCATTTTTGCGCCGGGAACCCCCGCCGCCCGCGCGCCATGCGCTGCGGATCGGGGCGGCGGAATTGCTGCTGCTGGGCACGCCTTCTCATGCGGCGGTGGCATCCGCCGTGGATTTGGCGCCGCGCGCCTTTGCTGGGCTGGTGAATGCCGTGCTGCGCAAGCTGGCCGCCGAAGGGCCGGCGCTACTGGAAGGGCTGGATGCAGCACGGCTGGACACACCGCCTTGGCTTTGGACTGCCTGGCATGGCGCCTATGGCCCCGCAGTGCGCGCCATTGCGGAAGCGCATAACGGCCCCGCGCCGCTTGATCTTTCGTTCAAGCCCGGCGCCCTGCCGCCAGAAGGGGCGGAAGCCTTGCCTGGTGGGTCCTTTCGCCTGCCTGCCGGCACACGCGTGACGGAAATCCCCGGCTTTGCCGAGGGGCAATTCTGGGTGCAGGACGCCGCCGCCGCCCTGCCCGCCCGCCTGCTGGCGCCGCGCGCGGGCGAAAACATCGCGGATTTATGCGCGGCCCCTGGTGGCAAGACCGCTCAGCTTGCCGCCGCTGGCGCCAAGGTTACGGCGGTGGAGCGTGATGCCAAACGCGCGGCGCGGTTGCGCGAAAACCTGGCCCGCTTGCAATTGTCGGCAGAAATCGTGACTGCGGATGCGGCAAGCTGGAAGCCCGCCGCGCCCTTCGATGCCATTCTGCTGGATGCGCCCTGCACCGCAACCGGCACCATCCGCCGCCACCCGGATGTGGCTTGGCTGAAGCGCGCGCGCGATGTCGCGACCGCCGCCGCTCTCCAATCGCGCCTGCTACAGGCTGCGGCGGGGATGTTAGCACCGGGCGGGCGGCTGGTTTTCGCCACCTGTTCCCTGCAAGCCGAGGAAGGGGAGGCGCATTTGCGCGAAGCCCCTGCCCTGGGCCTGAAGCTAGACCCGATATCGCCAGCCGAAGTGCCGGGGCTTGAAGAAGCCATCCTGCCCAGCGGTGCGCTGCGGACTCGCCCGGATTATTGGGGCGCGCGCGGGGGCATGGATGGGTTTTTCATGGCCCGCTTTGTGAAAGGCTGATCCGTTGAAAATCATTGCGCTTGGCCGCGCAGTTGGGCACATCTGATCCCATGCCTCGCGGAGACCTTTTTCCCGATATAGCCCCCTATGAAACCGGCTTCCTGCCGCTTTCAGGTGGGCATGTGATGTATTGGGAACAAGTCGGCAATCCGCGCGGTCAGCCGGTGCTGTTTCTGCATGGCGGCCCCGGTGCTGGTGCCGGCGCGGTGCACCGGCGCTTCTTTGACCCGCAGCACTGGCGCGTGGTGATTTTTGATCAACGCGGCGCGGGGCGGTCTCGGCCTCTTGGCGAATTGCGTGACAATACCACGCCGCATCTGGTGCGCGATATTGAAGTGCTGCGCCAATTTCTAGGCATTGAAAACTGGTTGCTGTTTGGCGGTTCCTGGGGTTCCACCCTGGCTTTGGCTTACGCGCAAGAACACCCGGCGCGCGTGCTGGGCTGCGTCCTGCGCGGCGTTTTCCTTGGGCGGCGGGAGGAAGTGGTGTGGTTCCTGGAAGGGCTGCGCCGCGTCTTCCCCGATGCTTGGGCCGCTTTTGCCGAGCATTTGCCACCGGAAGAACGCGACGATCTGCTGGGCGCTTATCTGCGCCGGCTATGTGACCCCGACCCCGCCGTGCATCTGCCCGCCGCCCGCGCCTGGAGCCAATATGAGGGGTCGTGCTCCACCCTGTTGCCATCCCCAGAAACTGTCGCAAGTTTCGCGCAGGACCGCACTGCCTTGGGGCTCGCGCGGATTGAGGCGCATTACTTCGCGCATGATCTGTTCCTGCCGCCCGAGGGATTACTCGGCCGCATGGACCGCCTGGCAGGCATGCAGGCCGAAATTGTGCAGGGCCGCTACGATATGGTCTGCCCCGCGACCAGCGCCTTTGAACTGGCCGCTGCCTGGCCTTCCGCGCGGCTGACCGTGATCCCCGATGCGGGCCATTCCGCGCTGGAACCCGGGCTACGCACGGCCTTGGTGAGCGCAGTTGAGCGTTTCCGCCGCCGCTGACGCGGTTTGGCGTTTCCTGAAGGGCTGATTTGCGCTATTGAACGCTCGGTTGTCCCCGTAGCTCAGCAGGATAGAGCATCAGATTCCTAATCTGGGGGCCGTGCGTTCGAATCGCGCCGGGGACACCACTGAAATCAATTAAGTGATGGCTGTTTAGGCAGCGTCCTCAAAATCTACTATCTTTATGTGGGCCCCATACGGCACCTGCGGCCCCCACCGACACCGCCTAAGCATTGCAGCACGACTGCATGAATGGGGCGCTGCCCAAAAGGGCAACCCGGATTAACCAAGCGGGACCGGCCCCGGTTGGTCCGGCCCCCTTCGATGGCGTGCCCCCCTTGTCATCCGCCACCAGGAGAAACCAGGTTTTTG
Organism: uncultured Rhodospirillales bacterium; assembly: GCA_903844785.1. Lineage (GTDB taxonomy): Bacteria > Pseudomonadota > Alphaproteobacteria > Acetobacterales > Acetobacteraceae > Neoroseomonas. Next base: position 8,461 of record CAIMVB010000303.1, read on the forward strand.
CTGACCCATTGTGCTTTGCTGCATGTCATACGCCACAAGCACGCAGCGTAAACTATCCCTCCAATGGGGCAGAATTCGTCTGTCGCTCATTCCACCAATTTGGCCCCAAGAAAGGCGCCAAATCAGGCATCGGTAGCAAATCTGGTCAACGCACAGAAATATTATCTACGTTTACGATCACTTCGGTAATTCTGCAGATATCAATATTTCGCCGTTCCGACCGGGCTCCATTTCGCCGCACGACACTGAAGTCATAATTTTCTGAGAAGCGCGCCGTGTAAGTTATCGAATTGCCCGGCTCCAACATACGGGACCCGAGTCTTTCTGGCCCCCACGAGTTCCCTCGGCTGGGCGCATAATAAAATTCTTTTAAGGCGACTCCCGAATTATTTCGTAGTGTGAATCGCGTGTCGCAATTTTGAGCGTAAACCACATTGCACAAAATTAAGTTTATTATAGAGGCAGCTACAAACCGGCGAACCATAACAGAATCTCCAATTTTGAGATGGATTAATATAAAACGGTTTCATAAAATCTTAGTTCATACAAGGCGACCAAATAGTCATCATTGATATTTTAATTATTTTTTCTTATTTTGTTACTATTTTATTTGAAAAATCAGCCAATTTATTTTTAAATGATCTGCTAATTTGCCTTCATTTGTACTGCCCTACTGCAGGATTTTCTTTCAACCTGCGACTAGAGTCCGACCCAAGGAAGGGATGGACGATGAAGCGAATAATTCGAACTGAAGAACAGATCATTTGCATCCTGCAGGAGCATGAGGCAGGCGCGAAGTGCGCTGATCTCTGCCGCGAGCACGGGACGTCAGAAAGCACATTCTATGCTTGGAAGGCGGAGTATTCCGGGATGACCCTGTCCAAGTGTCCGGCGTCAGAAACGGACACGGCAACACGCCACAGCGATAGCAATTCTGGAGCTAACCTGAGTCCCGCGTTGGTGCCTACGGGATCAAACTAGCAAATGGATTTAAAGGTGATTTCTAACTCTTCGCGATCCTGGGGAGGCGAGGATGGCAAAGAATGAATGCGCTCCATTCGCCCGGATTGCTGCCAAAAAAAATGGCCGCTCTAACCTAATTTCACAGTAGATAAAACTGCACCGCGAACCATTCTCCCTCAATTCTCCGGGGAAGAATTAGTTTTCTTCAGACCTACAAATAGCTGTTTACTATGAAGTTTTTACGCGAGCGGAGCGGCCAAGCTGGATGCTGCCGCTAGGCGTTTGCTCGGCAGCCCATGACGCGTGGCCAAGAAAGCGCAGAAGTGTGCCCGTCCATGCCCTTCTCTTGAGCCGCGGCGGCGCAGTCATTTCAGCTATTTCCATCAGCGATGGCAGCGTTGTCCGGGCTCGCGTCAGCGCGAAGGCCAGCGCGGTACTTAATGGCCGCCCGGACCGATGTGATGAGTTGATTGGGGAATCCGCTCGGCAGCGTGTTGATGACGGCGTCGGTTTGCTTTTCGGTGTTTGCAGCAGGGTCTTCGAAGATCGAGCGCATGAGCGGGCTGCCTACGCCTGCAAGTTCGGCGGTTTGGAGGAAGTGGCGCGGCATGATGGTGTTTACGGAATAGTGACGGTTCTTGCCGACGCACATAGCGAGCTTGAATTTTTTCTGCTGTATTTGCCCCGCATCGAGGCTCGGCTGCGCGCTCAATACGTCATAGAGCGGGGTTAGGCGGAAACGTCCGCCGGGACCGAGCATGATGCTGAAGTTCTTCGCGTGGCCGTCAGTCGCGCCCAGCATCCAGAACAGGATGTATGCGCGCATGAAGGTGGCGATGTCCTGCTTGGGCGTATCGCTGCCCTTCAAGAGTTGGGTGATATCGCGCATGCCGGGGCCGCCGTTGGATTGGTATTTCTGCGTGGGCGGAACGGACAGGGACGGGCAGATGTCTTCCTGTGGCAAGCGCAGCAGACGCCCGTCAGTCGTCCTACGGCGGTCGAAGCGTTCGATGATGAGGGTACGGCGGCCCCCGAAATCAGCGATCTCGGTATAGGCCGTGGATACGCCGAGGGCTGCGAGCAGTTTTAGGCAGAGATATTCGTTCTCAACACTGCCTGAGAGATCGATGCCGTTTGGAAGCTGGCCGATCTGTGGCTTGAGGATGTGCGTTGTAGCGGTGGCCACCGCGGGTTTGTACCATTTCTTGTCCTTGCGCAGGAGAGCGGTCTTTTCCTGCGCGCCCGCGATGGAGATACGAAAATCCTCATCATCGCCCATGCCGAGCGGGGCAGCGGCGAGGTTGTTGATGATGGCGGCGACCTCATCATCGGTGACGGGGTTACCATCGGTGGCACCGGCTCTGCCGGGATCGACGCCGTCCGGGAGGAATTGCAGCGCGCCGACGCAGTCGTGGCCGAGTGCGGTCAGCAGGCTGTAGGCGTCCGTGCCACCCGCGCCGACGCGTTCGGCAACGCGCTTGCGGATCGCGTCGCTGTCAGGAAGCAGGTTGTCGAAGACGTTGATGACGGGCGCACCGATATAGCGGTCTTCGCGCAAAAGAAGGGAGAGTGAGACGGAGAAAGCGTTTTACCATGCAAGCCAGTCGCTGGCGTACTGGAAGGCGATAGCGCCGGTGGATTCGCGGCGCAGGATCCCGACAAGGCGGCTGTTCAGAAAGACATTGAGGGGCGCATGCGCGCGGCGGCGCGCCATTAGAACATATCCTCGATTTCGACGGCCCTCGCCTTGCTACGGGGGCGGACTACGAGTTCGAGGTCGAGCGCAGAGAGCACGGCCATAAGCGCACGTAGCTGCACGGCGGGCTCGCCAGCTTCAAGACGGGAGACCGTGCCTTGGCGCAGACGGATGTGGTCGCCGATAGCGCCTTGTGTCAGGTTGGCTTGTTTGCGGACCCGGCGCAGGATGGCCCGAGCTGTTTTTCGTTACGGGCGATCTGTTCAGCCATGGGTAGCTCGCGATTAAGACACGGGAACGCGTATATACCATTAATATACGAGTAATATACAAGTAATATACGAGTTTACGTATCAAAATGATTTATACGAGCTCGCGCATAAAATGCAAATATACGCTTATGCGTATCGTGGGTCTTGCATCTGGGCGGGTCTGCCTGGCGGTTATGCACCGGCATGACAGCGAGCGATTTCAGCGAGACGCTGGAACTGGCCATCACCGCCTCTGGCTGCCGCGATGTGCCGCTACGACAGCGCCCGCCATTGCTCTCGGACAACGGGCCGGGGTTCATCTCGGACGCCTTCGCCCAGTGGCGAGTGCAGCAGGGCATCCAGCATGTCCGCGGCGCGCCTGCTCACCCGCAGACGCAGGGCAAGATCGAGCGCTGGCACCCGACCATTAAGAACCGCATCCTGCTGGAAAATCACCATCTGCCAGGCGCACTTGAGGCCGATATTGAGGCATTCGTCGAGCAATATAACCATCGCCGATAACACGAGAGCCTAAACAATCTGACCCCAGCTGATGTCTATTTCGGCAGGGCGCAGACCATTTTGCTGGAGCGCGAGCGTATCAAGCGGAAAACCATCCAACACCGCCGCTTGATGCATCACCAAAACGCAGCACAAACTTAACCGCAGATGAGCCAGATACTCCGTTAGCCAAGCCGTAAATTGGTCTCAAATGATTTGGCGACGGACGGGCCGCGCGGTGGTGATTTCGGATATCCCGAGTTCATTCTGCGCATGGGCGACCACTACATCCTTGGCCATTAACTGCTCGGCAATCCGTCACCAACCTGACCGCCTCAATCGTGAACTCACGACTGGACTTCCGTCTCGTCATATCTACTCTCCAGTTCATGGGTCACGATCGTATCTTCGTGTCCACCAAACCGGCAGCAGCTCAGGGCATGCCTTCTGACCGGCAGGCCCTCAAGGGCTCGCGCCGTACATCGCCAAGTTGAACTCGGAGTGGATCCAGACTCTGGTTTGCAACGAGGCCCTAAACCTGCGCTGGATGGCCGCCGTCCTCGGTAAGACGATGCCACGCAGTTCGAGCTAGCCCATGTATCGGTGGTCGAGGAGCAAGCTCTTGTTGTCATTCGGTTTGATCGGTGTACACGCGGCGAAAAGCTAAGGCTCGCGGACTACGCGCGTAAGTACAATTTAGCATATGAGGATATCGCGTTAATCATCAGGCAGCACAGGCTGCACTAAAAAACATGGCATCACCGGTCACAGAAATGGATCAGATACGCTATGATTCGGCGCGCCACTTGGCCTCAAATCATTTGCAGAGGGATTCTATCTGCGTTGACGGCAAACAATCGGATTTTCAATTTGATAAATCAAATGGTGAGCCGTTGGATCTTTATGCCCCGGCTCCGCCCAACATTCCTCGCCACCCTCAATGACGCGCCGGGCTATTTGGTAGCGTGGACTCGCCAAGCGTTACCACAAGCCGCTCAAGGCGGCCGGTAAAAGCAAAGGGCGCTCGATAGTCGCTTTCATTAACCGATGATCCGGTGTCCAGCCCAACATCAAAGGTCTCATCACCCTGAACGGCGAATGGCAGCGTTCGCGCCATTGTCTGCCGCGCTACCACCTGACCATTGACGGATAGAGTGCCGGTTCCACCACGGCCTACAGGGGGGCCGGATGCTTCAGGCTGGAATGCGAAGGCGATGCTGTGCCGCCCTGGCGGCAAGGCGCTCGGCGCTTCCCATCTTACCCTTTCGATATCGAGTAAACTCCAAGTGAATACCGGCCGGCCACCCAGCAGGTAAAAGCCCCAACCCGCGAAGCGTCCACCATGCGTCGCGATAACACCATTGGCGCCACCGGCCGGCACTTCGATCTCGGCTATAATTTGATAGGCGCGATTCAGTAAGGAAGGCGCCACGCTTGCCAGCAAGCCACTACCCGGCGCGCGGTAGATGAATTCCTGCCGTCCCGCCGAAGGCCCGGGTCGCTGTGCGATCAGGCGCGACAGGCTTGAATTATCCAGCGGCAGGACTTGGTATCTTGCCGCTTCAATCAGGAAGCGTTGTTGCAGGTCGCGCAGCCGATCCGGGAATAGAGCGACAAGGTTTCGGCTTTGCGTTGGATCTTCCGCAAGATTGTAAAGTTCCCAGGTATAACCATTGATAACATCCGCCGGCACTTGCCCCGAACTCTGCCAGGGTAGCGTCGGTGGCGTTGTATTGGCGTACCAGCCCTCATGATAAATGCCGCGATGGCCTAGCATTTCGAAGTGCTGAGTCCGGCGACGGGACGGCGCGCGCGCCTCTGCAGCATCGAAGGTGTAGAGCATGCTTATGCCCTCAATCGGCCGCTGCGCCACGCCATTCACGCTGCGGGGCTCGGGGATACCAATCGCCTCAAGGATTGTCGGCGCAATATCGAGCACGTGGTGGAACTGGTGACGAATACCGCCACGATCAGCGATACGCTGAGGCCAGGAAATAGCCATGCCATTGCGCGTGCCCCCGAAATGGGAAGCGACCTGCTTCGTCCATTGGTATGGCGTACCGAAGGCCCAGGTCCAGCCAACCGCAAGATTGGGATAGGTGCGATCACCGCCCCAGTCATTGATGAACGGCAATTGCTGTTCCACCGGAATCTCAACCCCGTTGAAGAAGGCGAATTCATTGGGCGTGCCGTGCAACTGCCCTTCAGCGCTGCCGCCATTATCGCCGCTGATATAAATAATAAGTGTATTGTCGATCTGCCCGACATCACGCACCGCTTGAATGACGCGACCAATTTGGTGATCAGTGTAAGCAAGATAAGCGGCAAAGACTTCCGCCTGACGCACATAAAGGCGGCGTTCATCGGCCGAAAGGCTGGACCAACGCGGAAGCGTATTTGGCCAAGGGGGTAGTACCGCATTGGGGGGCAGCACACCCAGCCGCTGCTGGTTCGCGAAAATACGCTCTCGCAGCACCTCCCAGCCTTCATCGAATTGGCCGCGGAATCGGGCGATCCATTCCGGCGTTGGATGGTGCGGGGCATGGGCGCCGCCAGGGGCGTAGTGGATGAACCAAGGGCGGCTTGGCGCGACCTCATGCAGTTCACGGATGCGCGTGATCGCCTCATCAGCCATGGCAGTCGTGAGATTCCAGCCTGGCTGGCCTTCGAAAGGCAGAATACGTGTGGTGTTACGAAAAAGGTTCCCTGGCTCCCACTGATTCGTCTCACCGCCCATGAAGCCGTAGAAGAAATCGAAGCCAAGGCCTGTGGGCCAGCGGTCGAAGGGGCCTGCGGGGCTGATATCCCAGGGCGGTGTATTATGGTTCTTGCCGAACCAAGCGGTCGAATAACCATTATGGCGAAGTGTTTCACCAATCGTCGCCGTATCAGCGCCGATGATAGCGTTATAGCCTGGAAAGCCTGTGGAGAATTCTGCGACCACGCCAAAGCCAACTGAATGCGGGTTGCGTCCGGTAAGCAGCGAAGCGCGCGTTGGTGAGCAAAGCGCGGTGGTATGAAATTGCGTATAGCGCAGCCCAGCCTCAGCCACATCGTCAAGAGTTGGTGTTGGGATGACGCCACCGAAGGTAGAAGGCGCGCCAAAGCCGACATCATCCGTGATGATCAGCAAAACATTCGGTGCGGCTTCAGGGGCGCCGAGTGTTGGCGGCCAGGCTGGCGTACTATCCCGCGCGGACGGGCTGATGATGCCAGCGAAGGGCGCAGGCGGTTGGGGCAGTATGCGCGAATTTGGAAACTCGACCGCCGTGGCGGCGCCAGGTGCACCACGGATTTGCTGCGCGGCTATTGGCGTTGAGTGCGTAACGCCCAAAAATAAGATTACTGAGAGTGTTGCCGAAAGGCCCCCCGCTAAAGCATGGCGTAGGCGGACAAAATTCTTTCTATCCTGCATGGCTCGCTGGCGTCCCTGCATTCCATCGCTGTGCTCCAACCGAATTTTCGAAAGGGACAGCAGACGGGGTCGCCGTAAAGTTTCAAGCATCATGGCCGCAATCCTTTCATCAACGCAGATGGCGCCCGCGCTGGCATGAATCCCACAATTGTTTGATCTCTTATCGCCAATATCGTGCTGCCATCTTGCGTTGAATCAACACTATTCAACTGCAGGAAAGCGATTACTTGCATCAGAGTTTTTGTTTGGGAATTCGAAAAGAATGGCTTGCAGCACGGTATCACTGAACGAGGAGCGAACTAGTCAGAATACTGGCGCAATCCGCGGTCTGGGATTTGCGGTTTCGCACCATATCGGCGGGGTCATGATAATTTTGCCAATCGACTTCATTCGATGGCAGTCAAAAAGATGAAAGGTATCCGCGATGAGGTCGAATTTCCGCTACCTAGTCAAAGGAGTTGTTGCCTCAGCGCTGGCCAGCTTCTCAGTTATGGCGAATCCCGCTGCTGCACAAAACGCCCCACAGCAAAGTGATGCGTGGGCGTTCACGCTTTCGCCCTATATTTGGTTCTCTGGCCTTGGCGGCGAGGTGACGGGCCCACATGGTGGTGACACATTCTCCGCTGATTTCGGCGATATCTTCGGCACCATGAAACTATCCTACATGGGGTTGGCCGAGGCGCGGCGAGGCAATTTCAGCCTTCTGACGGACATCATGTACCTTAATCTTCAGCAAGGCGTCCCAGTACCGGGCCTAGGCGCCTATGGCGGTGGCAGCGCGCGAACGCAATCGGTGGAGCTTTCTGCCATAGGCCTATACACTGTGACAGAGGCATCAGCAGGGCGCATCGAACTGGGCGGCGGCATACGTGGCTGGTGGTTTGACACGGAGCTCAAGCTCGATCCCGGCGCGCTTCCAGGGAAGACACAAAGCGCTTCCACCAGTTGGGCCGATCCTGTTATCGGTGCGCGGGGCGTGCTTCGGTTGAATGATCGTCTATCGCTAACCGCCTATGGCGATATCGGTGGTTTTGGCCTTGGCTCGGAATTTACTTGGCAGGCTTTTGCGACGCTCGATTACAAGATCACCGAAAGCGCCAGTATCTCAGCTGGCTTTCGCTGGATCCATATTGACTATGACAAGGGCCGCACGGACATCTCGCTTAATATGGGTGGCCCGATTATCGGCGGGAGCATACGCTTCTGAGATCAGCGATAGATCACGATGGCTTGGAACGAGTAGGCGTACCCGTTACTGGCGCAGTGCGCGCAACTGCATGTACAGGGCTGCAGCCGCCCGATCACCAGCTTCCAGTGCTACAGCTGCGGCAGCTAGCCTTTCCGCTTCCGCCAGGTTCGCGCGATCCCGTTCAATAGTCGCCAAGGCAATCAGGCTGTCACGGTGGCGTGAATGGCTGGCGATGTTTATGCAAAGCACGGCGACGGCTTCGTCAGTTCGGCGCAATTGGTGGAGTGTGATCGCCTGGGCATAGGCGTAGCGTGGTTCCTCTGGCCGCAATCTAGCGGCCTCAGCCAGTAGGCCAAGCGCTTCGCTGGCTCGACCCTGCCGAGCAATTGCCAGCGCCAGCCCGTGCTGCGCTTCCGCTGAGTGGGGATGCGCTGCCACGGCGCGCCGTAGCACGGCTTCGGCTTCTTGATGGCGTCCACGTCGCGCCTCGAAATCCGCGAAATTTACCAAGGCGTGTAGGTTCGTTGCCCCACGCACCAGCGCATCACGATAGGCGGCCTCAGCGCCCGTCATATTACCGCGCGCGGCTAAAAGCGCCGCGATATTCACATGCGCTTCGGGCGTTTCGGCTGCGATACGTTCACTCGCCAGTAATTCATCCCAGGCGCGGCCGAAGGCAGGGCGTGCTGCTTCCGGCAGGGTTTCCAGCGGCACGGGCGCAAGCGCGCGCGCTGCTTCAATACGCACCAGGCGCGTCTCATCCGCCAGGAAGCGTGTGGCATGCAGCCGGTTGCGTGGATGAAGCCCTTCAAGCTTGCGCAATGCGGCGGCGCGAACCAGTGCTTCGGTATCAAGCAACGTTGCGCCAATCGCTTGCGCCGTTACCTGAGATGGCGGCATGGGCAGAAGCAAGACCGCTGTCGCGCGCAGTATTGCCGGATGTGCGGGGTTGGTCGCGACTACGGCGAGCAGGGCATCAGCACCAGGTCGGCCTTCACGCCCTGCGGCAATAGCCAGCGCGGGATGCGCATCATCATGCCGTTGTGGTCCAAACCATTCATGGATTTGCTGCGCCGCCCAGGATTGCGGACGATCCACATGGCAGGATGTGCAGCTATCCGGTGCTGTGATTTGCGCCGCTATATCCGGGCGCGGGATACTAAAGGCGTGATCCCGCCGCCGGTCGACGCCCATATAAGTCACCCCAGGCATATGGCAGGAAACACATTGCGCGCCTTGCGTTCCAGCTGGGTGGTGATGGTGTTCGGCCGTGTCAAAACGCGCCGGCAGATGGCATTGCGCGCAGACGGTATTTCCTTCCGCGCGTAGCGTACCGCGATGCGGGTCGTGACAATCGGCGCAGACCACGCCGGCTTGAAACATGCGTGACTGCGTGAAGGACCCCCATTCGAATACCTCGCCCTGAATCTGGCCGTCAGCATGGTATTCACCGCGCTCCAACAACAGTGGTGCGTGTGTATCAAGAAAGCGACTTCCTGGCAGAGGATCAGCAACCAGCGGCCGGGCGCGCGCATGGCATGGCGCGCAGGTTTCAACCTGCGCAGCGGTGGATTGGCGTGGCGGCCCGACCCATTGCGCGATGCCACGCGCATCATTCTGAGCGAAGCGCCAAGCACCAGCAGAGCGATCACGGAGCCAAACGGAGAGGCCACGAGTCGGATTTTCATGGTGCGCGCTACCCTGTGCCCAGGCAACATGTGCACCCCCTGGGCCATGGCAGCTTTCGCAACCAACGCTGATTTCAGACCATGTTGTTTCATAACGGTCGCTTGCCGCGACATAGCCGCGCCGTAAGCCGGTTGAATGACAGGAAGCGCACATGAAGTTCCAATTTTGCGCGCGCCCCGTCCAATGCAGCGGATCCCGCGCGGGCAAGGGTTCATTGAGCATAAGGTGAAACCAGCGCTGACCGCCTTCCTCACGCGGTCTGCTATCCCAGGCCCAGGGCAGTGCCTGCCGGCGGCCATCTGGAAACAGCACCAGATATTGTTGCAGTGGATCAACCCCGAAGGTTTCCGTAATAATGAAATCCGTAACCACGCCATCCCTTCCATCGGTGCGAATGATGTGTTGCTCACCCTCGCGCCGAAAGCTGGCGGTATGGCGGCCATCCGTGACTGTTATGCCAGAGAAATCGCCAAGGACATTTGCCCTGGTGGATAGGGCCATGGCGCGGGCGTGATCACTTTGCTGCCAGGCGGCCGCTTCCGCCGCATGACAAGCGGCGCAGGTTGCGGAGCCGACAAAGCCCTGACGTGCAGGCTCGGCCGCGCGCGGTGCTTGAGGGCCGGATAACATAGCAGCAAGCAGGAAGGGCAGCGCGATTAGCACTAGTGCACCGATAGGCGCCGCCATTCCTCGCCGGAATTGCGCCTGATCAGTCATGCTTGGATAGGGCTAAATAACATATACGCAAGGCGCCTGCTCACGCTTCCTGCATAACCCTTACCTTGCCCTGGCGCACCGCTGCCTTCAGCGCGGCGTGATCGCGCTCTGCCTGGTCTGCATAGGTGATGGCGAAGCGACCCATCGCCTCATCGAAATCATCGCCAGAGCCCAGATAGCCACTGATTTGTGACACGCCGCCGGCCTTTGCGTGTGCCCGGGCCAAAACCGTCCCGCAAGTCTTGGCGAATAGGTCGAGCATTTCCTCATCGAAGGTCTCGATGAGTGGTTTGATCTTCGCGTCGCGTAATTGGCGTACGTAGAAATGCACGCCATTGGCGCCCGTGACCCAGCCAAGAAATATATCGCTTGTTGGTTGCATCAAGCGTTGGCCCATCACAACACGCTGGCCGTGATGCGGGTACGCGCAAGCCCCAGCAAAGGGTTCCAGCACCGAGGCTGCCGCTTCCTTGAATTGCAGAAAGAGTGGTTCATTAGAGGTGGACATCATCAGGAGAATCCAGCAGCGCCGGCCAACACTGCCTATGCCAACAACCTTGATAGCCGCATCCACGGGCCGATAGCGATCCAGAAGGCTACGACGATCCTCAGCTAATGTTTCGCGATACTCGGCCAGCATGGCGTCAATGACGCCCTTGAATGCCGGTGCGCGCGTCACTTCAGGGTGAAAGATCAGTGGCGGCGCATCGCGGATACTGGGTTGCCCGCCAACGACCTGACCAAGCTTTGGGAAATCCATTTCTGACCCCGAGCGCTCTAGTGCTTTTTCGATGCGGTCGCGCACGATTGCGCGCCGATTCTTGGGTAAGGTGGCGATAAGATCATCCGCGGTCAGTCGTGCATACCAAACTTCGGTTGGATGCATTTCCGCGAAGTCACGTAATCGTTTGCGGTAATTGCGCGTAGCGGTCTCAGCCACATCGCGCCCTTTGGCGTCAGAGAAGCCAAGGGATCGAGCAGCCAGCACAAACGAAGCTGCAAGGCGCTTTACGTCCCACTCAAAAGGGGCGGGTAGCGTTTCGTCGAAGTCATTCATATCGAAGATAATACTGCGTTCAGGTGTTGCGAAGCCGCCAAAATTCATCAGATGGCAATCACCACAGGCCTGCACGCGCAGGCCTGTGCTTGGTGTTTTTGCTAAATCGGCAGCCATCAATCCGGCTGAGCCGCGATAAAATGCAAAAGGCGAGGCGAGCATCCGGCCCCAGCGTATCGGCACTAGTTCCGGCAGACGTTCTGTGTCAGAGGCCTGCAGGAAGGCGATGGGATCTCCACGGTCAGATGGTTTTTTCCATTTTGCCTGTTCGGCACGTGGCACTGTTTCGCGTAATGCCTTGCCCACGGCTTCGTGTTCGGCATGAGAGCGGTGGGGTACATCACCCGTTGGCGCCAGCGCCACGGCCGCCTTGGTGTCATCGCGTTCAGAGATTACCAAGCGGATTGATGATTTATCTTCGGGCATCACACACCTATTGTTGCTATACCGTTCATGTCAGCTTTTCAGGGTTATGCATCAGCCAGAAACATATATTGATCCGCCGCAAGCGACCCGGCCCTGGTATGATCACAGTATCGCGCATAGTCCGATAGCAAGTCAGTTACCCTACCAGGCCCAGTATGCGGTTCCATAGGAGCAACGCCACACACGTCTCGCCTGGCGCATCTCAAACACGCTGGAGACCGACTCTTGCGTTGAGGCATTGAATGGGGCGATCCAAAAATTTGGCTAGCACGGGATGATGAATGCGGGTCAAGGATCGCAGTTCACGTCCTTTGATTGGGCTGCCAGCTTGAAACGGATCAGCATACAGATCTTGATAAACGCGATGGGCGGTGTCTCGGCAACATCTTCATCGAGCGCCTATGAGGGTTCCTGCATTATGCATTCGTCCATCTGCACGCTTGGGAAAGCAGATCACAGGCCAAGCCTAGCATCAGGTGACGTTGCCGTTGCGACTGAATGTCTTCTGCAGCAGTAGTCGACATAACTGAGAGATTTCCTGCCCCGGCCTATAAAGTTTGTCCACAGTTATGTTGGTACGGGGATGGGTGTCCCGTACACACTTCTTCGATCACCTGAGGCAGGCTGGGTACGCAACAAGCCAGATGCGGCAAAATGGGCACTTTCTGGCCAATCCCGTCATAGGGTCGCGTTTCATTCCAGTATCCACGCCATTCAACTATCTTCGTGCGCACATTGTCCGCGGAACCAGTGTAGAAAACCACCACGCAAAATGATCCCGTTTTCGGGGGGCAGGGAACACACGGCACAAGCGCCCCCTCGATTGTCCTGCATCAAACCGTTTGAGACTGATTGGCGTTCTTTATAACGGAGTATCTGGCCCATCTGCAGTTAAGGTTAGGGTGCATTTTGGTGATGCATCAAGCGGCGCCACGGGTTGATTCTGCGCTTGAAGGGTAGCCGTACCCACAAGATAGTCTCCCCCCGCCAAAAAAACCTCAGCCGGGGTGAGGTCATTTGGTGGCCAGACTACAGGATACCTTAACGCATGCCTGGATCACGACATTGGCGTATTTGCAGCCAAGGCAGCACGTCGGCGCGCAGTTTCTGCAGTATCAACCTCGCCACCCACCGAAAGAACAACGCCATAAGCCGCCTCAGCCTCAGTCGCTTCAATCAACCCAAAGCGCACATCACGCGCCACCAATGCGGGGTCGCGCATATGAGGTGCGCCGTAACCACCGCCACCAGGCATCTCCACGATCAACCGATCGCCTGCGGGAATGATTTGCAGGCCCTTGATCGCCAAGGAAGCACCGGAAGCCAGCGACAATCGGCCTTTCGCACCAGGCGCACCGCCGCTTCTACCGCGGGCGGGATAAACACCGCGTTCGAATCGCGCCTGAATACCGAAAGGCGTACCATCGCGATTAGCAATTTCCATGCGTTGACCAAGACCGCCACGCTGGGACCCGGGGCCGCCAGAGCCTTGCCGTAATTCCTTGCGCCAAACGACAAGCGGCGTGATCGCTTCAGTAATTTCTACCGGCACATTACGCACGCCCGAAGGAAATGGTGTTGCGGATAGCCCATCCTGGCGCGGCCGCGCACCCGCGCCGCCAGAATGAAAAGTAGTGACGTTAAAGGCACGCACGGCACTGCCTTCCATGCCTGTCAGGCCATGGCCAGCTATAAGGCTAAGATTCCACAAGCTGGATGTGCCTTCCGCCGGCACGGTATTGGGTAACGCCTGATCAAGGCAGCCATAAACCACATCCGGCAGCATATGCCCCATGACGGATCGCGCATAAACCGCCGCCGGATGGGGCGCATTCACGATGGTATTTTCAGGTGCGGTCACAATCACAGCATCAAGCGTGCCGGTATTATTTGGTATCCAGGGCGCAAGCGCTGCTTTCACCCCAAAGGAAGTATAGGCTTCCGTATAACAGATGGGGCAATTAATGGCGTAACGGGATAGGCCGGAAGTTCCGGTATAATCCACCAGAACACGATCACCCGCGATGGTCAGCGTGGCAACCAAAGTCACCGGCGCCTCAAAGCCATCAATGGTCATGCTTGCGGTCCAGGAGCCTTGCGGCAATTTGCCGATAAGCTCAGCCATGGCGCGGCGACTGCGGGAAATAATCTCCTCCCCCAACTCGTCAAGATCGGCAAGTTTGAATTCGCGCATCATCTCGCGCAGCCTATTGCCGCCGGTTTCATTGCAGGCGACCAAGGCATAGATATCACCCACAACCTGCACCGGTTCACGCACATTGGCGCGCACAATGCCTAGCAGATCCTCATTCATGTGCCCTTCGCGCGCGAGGTACATGAGAGGGATATAAAGCCCTTCATGATAAATCTGCCGTCCTTCGGCGCTGACGCCCAAGCCACCAATATCCACCACATGCGTCGTGCAGGCAAAAAGC
>CAIMVB010000304.1 GCA_903844785.1 uncultured Rhodospirillales bacterium
GCGGCGCATGAGGTATTGGAAGCACCGCAACGCTTGGCCCTGGCACAGGCTGCCTTTCGCCGGTTTTTCCTGATTGTCTGGCATGCCATGCCGATTGTGCTGCTGACCGGCTGGGCCTTGTTCTTCCTATGGCATGGCGGCTTCGGCGGCGCGCGCTGGAGCCTGCATCTGATGCATCTGCTCGGGCTGATTATGGGTTTGGTATTTCTTGCGCTATTCTTCGGCCCATGGGCAGCCATGCGCCGGGCAATGGCCGCCAATGACCGTCCGGGCGCGGCGCGCGCCCTGGAAAGTATACGAAAGCTTGTGCTGATGAATCTTGTTATGGGGCTGATCGTGGTCGCCTTTTCCGGCTTTGGGCGCATCGCGGGATGAGTATTGCACTGAAGGACGGCATCCAGATTGTTGAGGATGCCGCGCCGGAATTTGAAGCTGTTGCCGCCATTCAGCGCGGCTTGCATAATTTCAATCAGGAAACCGGCGGGCCTTATGACCGGGAACCGGTCACGCTGCTGGTGCAGGATGGCGATGGCAAGACGCTGGGCGGTTTGCTCGGCCTGACTTTCTGGGGCTGGCTGTTCATTGATTGGCTTTATCTGGAACGCGGCATGCGCCGGCGCGGCATAGGCGAGGAATTGCTCCGCCGCGCGGAAGCCATTGGCCGCGAACGCGGCTGCACCAATGCCTATACGGATACTTTCAGCTTCCAGGCGCCGAGTTTCTGGAAGCGCAATGGCTATACGGAGTTCGGCAAGCTGGAAGGCATGCCGGCAGGCCATGCGCGGGTGTGGTTGCGCAAGACCTTGTAGGCGAATTCATTCGACCTTGATGCCGGCCTTGGCCACAACATCGGCCCACATCGCAATCTCTCGCTTCAGTACCGCGTCGAATTCGGCGGGGCTTTGGCCGCCAGGTTCGGTGCCCAATTCCAGGATGCGCTGCGTAACATCCGGCGCTGCAATGGCCGCCGCAAATGCCTCATGCCAAGCGGCCTGAAGCGCGGGTGGCGTGCGCGCGGGCAGAAAGGCCGCAACCCAGGTATCGGCTTCGAAGCCCGGCACGGTTTCCGCAACACTCGGCACCTCTCGAAAGGCGCGATTGCGCGTCAGTGATGTCACGGCAATGGGCCTGATCTGTCCGCCGCGCGCAAGGCCCGCAGAAGCTGTCATGGAATCAAAGCCAAGCTGGACATTGCCCGCAGCCAAATCCTGCAAGGCTGGGCCAGAGCCGCGATAGGGGATGAATTGGATATCAATCCCGGTAGTCAGGCGAAACAAGGTCGCGCCCAGATGCGGCCCACCGCCGGGTGAACCCGCCGTGAAATTCAGCTTGCCCGGATTTGCCCGCGCATGGGCCAGCAATTCCGCGATATTGTGGATGGGCAGGCTTGGCGTGGTGGTGACCAGCAACGGCGTGCGCCCCAGCATGGTGATGGGCAGGAAGGCGCTTGGGATGTCAAAAGGCGTCTTGTCCTTATGCGTCGTCGGCAGGATGGAATGGGCCGAGGCATTGATCAGCACCGTATAACCATCGAGTGCGGCGCGGGCGACTTCGCCCATGCCGATCAGCCCGGAAGCGCCGGCGCGGTTTTCCACCACCACCTGCCAGCCTTTTTGTTCGGTGATCTTGCGCGCCACCAACCGTCCCAGAATGTCGCTTGGCCCGCCAGGCGGAAAGGCGATGACGAAACGGATCGGCGCGGATGGGAAGGCGCCTTGCGCGCTGACAATGCCGGGCGCCATCAGCCCGGCTGCGAAAAGCCCTCGACGGGATAGGCCAGCCATGATCTTTCCCCCTGTTTACCAGGGAGGATGGCACCCTTGCGCGACCCGATGCAATGGATTGCGCAAGGGATGGTTGAGGCGTTAGCCCTTAAGCTCCGCCAAAGCCTCATTCAGCGTGGCACTCGGGAGCATCGCCGCCGAGGTTTTCGCATCATCAGGCCGGTAATAGCCGCCCAATTCCTGCGGCTTGCCCTGCGCGTCAATCAATTCCTTGTAGATCTTGGCTTCATTGGCCGAAAGCTTATCCGCGAGCGGCTTGAAGCGCGCAGCAAGGCCCGAGCTATTGTCGCGCGCCGCCAGTGCCTGCGCCCAGTAAAGAGCCAGGTAGAAATGGCTGCCGCGGTTATCAATTTCGCCAACCTTGCGCGCGGGTGAGCGATTATATTCCAGGATCTTGCCATTCGCCTCATCGAGGGTTTCGGCCAGCACCTTCACATCTTCGCTATTGGTGGTTTGCGCCAAATGCTCAAGCGAAGCGCCAAGGGCCAGGAATTCGCCAAGCGAATCCCAGCGCAGGTAACCTTCGCCCTGGAATTGCTCGACATGCTTGGGCGCAGAACCACCCGCGCCAGTTTCAAACAAGCCGCCACCATTCAGCAGCGGCACAATGGATAGCATCTTGGCCGAGGTGCCGAGTTCCATGATCGGGAACAAATCCGTCAGGTAGTCGCGCAGCACATTCCCGGTGACGGAAATGGTATCCAAGCCCTTGCGGATGCGATCGAGCGAGAATTGCATCGCCTCAACCGAGCCCAGGATGCGGATATCAAGCCCGGATGTGTCGTGATCCTTCAGGTATTTCTGCACCTTGCTGATCAGCTGCGCATCATGCGCGCGGTTCGCATCCAACCAGAAGACCGCCGGCGTATTGGTGAGCCGCGCGCGGCGCACGGCAAGCTTCACCCAATCCTGAATAGGCGCATCCTTCACCTGGCACATGCGGAAGATATCGCCGGCCTCGACAGGGCGGGAGAGCAGCACCGTGCCATCTTCCGCCACCACGCGCACTTCGCCATCGGCGGCGAGTTCGAAGGTCTTGTCGTGAGAGCCGTATTCTTCCGCCTGCTGCGCCATCAGCCCGACATTGGGAACAGTGCCCATGGTCTTCGGGTCAAAGGCGCCATTGGCCTTGCAGTCTTCAATCACGGTCTGGAACAGCCGCGCATAGCAACGATCCGGGATCACTGCCAGCGTATCATGCAACTTGCCATCCGGGCCCCACATCTTGCCCGATTCACGGATCATGGCCGGCATAGAGGCATCAATGATGGTATCGCTTGAGACATGCAGATTGGTGATGCCGCGGTCGGAATTGACCATGGCAAGCGCCGGGCGCGCCTTATAGGTCGCGTCAATATCGGCCAGGATCGCGGCCTTCTCGGCCTCGGGCAGGGTTTCGATCTTGGCGAGCATATCGCCAACACCGTTATTCGGATTGACGCCGAGCCGCGTGAGCGTCGCGCCATGCTTTTGGAAGACATCGGCGAAGAAGACCGAAACCGCATGGCCGAACAGGATGGGATCGGAGATCTTCATCATGGTCGCTTTGAGGTGAACGGAGAACAGCACCCCCTCGCGCTTTGCGGCATCAATCTGTTCGGCCAGGAAGGCGCGCAGCGCCTTCCGGCTCATCACAGAGCAATCAATGATCTCGCCCGCGATCAAAGGCGTTTTCGCCTTCAGCACCGCCACACTGCCATCCTTCGCCACCAATTCGATGCGCGCATTGGTCGGCGCTGTCATGGTGGTGGCCACTTCCGAGCCATAGAAATCCCCACCCGGCATGTAAGCGACGTGGGATTTGGAATCCTTCGACCAGGCGCCCATCTTATGCGGGTTATTGCGGGCATATTGCTTCACGGCGCCTGCGGCGCG
The DNA here is from genome assembly GCA_903844785.1 of uncultured Rhodospirillales bacterium. Taxonomy (GTDB): domain Bacteria; phylum Pseudomonadota; class Alphaproteobacteria; order Acetobacterales; family Acetobacteraceae; genus Neoroseomonas. The sequence goes on from CAIMVB010000304.1 coordinate 3,660, forward strand.
ACGGTCTGAATTGCCCTCCCGCAGCACGGGGTTCACGGCGCTGCCCAGCACCTTGCCGTAACGGGCGCGGATTTCGCGCTCGGGATCATTGGCAGGATTATCCGGGTAATCCGGCACATCATAACCCTTGCCCTGCAATTCCTTGATCGCGGCCTTGAGCTGCGGGACGGAGGCAGAGATATTCGGCAGCTTGATGATATTGGCTTCCGGCTTCAGCGCGAGCTTGCCGAGTTCGGCGAGTTCATCATTCACCTTTTGCTCGGGCTTCAGCTTATCCGGGAAATTGGCCAGGATACGGCCCGTCAGCGAAATATCCTTGAGCGTCATTTTTACGCCGGCCACGCCGACAAAGGACTGGACGATGGGCAGCAGGGAATAGGTCGCCAGCGCTGGCGCTTCATCCACCTTGGTCCAGATGATTTCGAGTTCTGACATGGCTCAACCTTCCATAGCCTGGGCCGTTCGGGCCGCTTTGCGTGTTTTGGCAATCCGGCCGGGTTTGTCGCACCAGGGGGGGCGAAGGGCAAGTGGGTGGTGGGGCATGAGCGGCTTCCACCAGGGGTTTTGTCCCGCCCCTTTTAACGATCCCCGTAACCATTGGGATGCGCTTCCCGCCAGGCCCAGGCGGTGCGGACAATGGCGTCAATATCGCCAAAGCGGGGTGACCAGCCGGTCTCGGCGCGCAGTTTTTCGCTCGCCGCCACCAGGATGGCGGGGTCACCTGGGCGGCGAGGGCCGATGCTGTGCGGCACGGTGCGGCCGCTCACGCGCGCTATCGCATCCAGCACCTGCTTCACGGAATGGCCTTCGCCATTGCCGATATTGTAGCGGCAGGAACCATGGGTCTCTAACCGCCCAAGCACGCGCAGATGTGCATCCGCGAGATCGGTTACATGCACGTAATCGCGAATACAGGTGCCATCGGGCGTTGGGTAATCATCGCCAAACACCGTCAGCGCCGGGCGCCGACCAAGGGCCGCATCAATCGCGAGCGGTACAAGATGGGTTTCGGGGTTGTGATCCTCCCCCGCGCGGCCGGCGGGGTCTGATCCGGCGGCGTTGAAGTAACGCAGCGCTGCATAGCGCAGGCCATGGATACGCTCGGCCCAGGCGAGCGCGGTTTCCACCATCAGCTTGCTTTCGCCGTAAGGATTGCCAGGGGAGACCGGGCAATCCTCATCAATCGGTATGCGGGCTGGGTTGCCGAATAGCGCGGCCGTGGAAGAAAGGACGAAGCGCAAGCAACCGGCTTCAATGGCGGCTTCAATCAGGCGCACACTATTGCCCAGGTTTTCCGCCATGTAATGCATGGGCGCCTTCATGCTTTCCCCCACCAGAGAAAGGGCTGCGAAATGCAGCACGGCATCAAAGCGCCAATTGGCAAAAACGCGCTTCAATTCGGCACCATCGGCCAGTGGCGCCTGCACCAAGGTGGCGGCCGCGGGCACGGCGGCGCGGTGGCCTTGGCTGAGATCATCCAGCACCACCACCTCATCACCGCGATCAAGCAGTGCCAGCACCGCATGGCTGCCGACAAAACCCGCCCCGCCTGTCACCAGATACCGCGCCATATCCTACCCCTGCCCTAACTTCCGCTTGCTCAGGGCCGGGAAGATGCCTCGGCCAGCCTTTCACTGCGCGGCGCATCCAACGCGCGGAGATAGGCGGCATCAAGGCCGTAGATATCCCGGCGCATGACTACAGATCCCGCTTCAACCAGGACCGTGTCATAATGAAGGCGCACCGGGATTGGCCGCGCGAGCGCAACACCCTGTGTAGCACCGCTTTCCAGCACGCGATCAAATCTTTCGCGACCCCAGGCTGGCATGCCGTTGAAGGCTTCCGCCAATAAATCCATCGGGCGTTCCAGGCGAATGCAGCCGGATGAAAAGGCGCGATCCGGACGGCGGAACAAATGCCGGTCCGGCGTGTCATGCATGAAAATATCATCGCGGTTCGGCATGACGAATTTCAGCTTACCAAGCGCATTCGCCTCACCAGGGTCCTGGCGAATGATGAAGGGGAAGCGATCCTTGGAATAGGCGCTGAAATCCACCGTGGTGGCATCAATTTCCGTGAGTTCGCCATCAATGCGCTGATAAAGCCGATAGCCCATGGCCTGCATACGCGCCGGGTCTCGGCGGAAGCGCGGCAGCAAATCTTCCCGTGCATTACGGTCCGGCACACCCCAGGGCGGGTTGAATTGCACCGCGACCAGGCGGACATCCAGCATGGGTGTCTGCCGATCAGGCCGGCCCACCACTACTGCCATATCCAGAACCACACGCCCCGCTTCCGCCAGCTTCAGGCGGGAATCGGGGATATTCACATCAATGCGCCGTTCAGCGCCGGGGGCAGCCAAGCCGCGCCGCATATCAAGTGCTACGCGCAATTGGCCGATTTTGGCTTCAATGGGCGTGTTCAAAGCGGCCCAACTCAGCCGCCCAATGCGGCCATCGGCTTCCAGCCCTTCTTCCGCCTGGAAACGCCGGACAGCGGCTTGCAGGCGCGCATCATAAACTGTGCTTTCCGCCGCCGCGCCACGCAGCACTTCCGGGTCCTGCACGGCCAGCCTGGCGCGCAGTTGTGGCACGCGCGCCGCATCCTGCGTCCCCGGTTCCAAAGTGCTGGTCAGATTACCTTCAATCAGCGGCCAGCCACCGCGCACCGCAATGGCCCTGAAACGCGCGAGTTCGGCCTTGATCGGGGCCGCATCCGCATGCAGCGCGGCCGCTTGTTCAATCACGCTCGCCGGGTCTGCGCTGGCGAAAAGCCGTTCGCGCCACGCGGGGAAATCGGCACGCGCTGGATCGCGCCTGATATCCACGCGCCCCGGCAGGGCAGCAACGCGCCCCAGCACCAAATCGCGCAACGCCAATTCCGCGCGCGCCATCAACGCCTCACGATCCCTGAGCGCTGCGCCAGATGGTAGATCGTAATGGCGCGGGTCCAGCCCATCATCGCCCAGCGACTCAAGCCGCGCAGCAAGACGCCCCAAGGCGCCTTGAGTTGCAGCTGAGGCTAGGTGCGGCCACAAGAGCCCCAAAGGGCTTGCCGCAGCCAGCGCCAATAACCCCCTACGTGTCACGAATCGGGACCAAATGACCATTCGTAACAATTAGCGTTCTGACGCAGCCCGGTGCAATTTTATCTGCCGGATTTGTCCAGAATGCCGCTTAAGAAGCAGGCGCCATCAGCGCCCGCCGCCCACCTGCAAACAGGCCGAGGTCACATAGGAAGCAGCGTCTGATGCCAGGAACAGAATGCATTCCGCCACTTCTTCTGGCTTGCCGGGCCGGCCCATGGGCACGAGCGGCCCAAGCCGCGCGAGCCGATCCGGCGCGCCGCCACGGGCATGGATTTCGGTTTCAATCAGGCCGGGGTTCACCGCATTCACCCGCATGCCTTCCTGCGCCACTTCACGCGCCAAGCCGATGGTGAGCGTATCCACCGCCGCCTTGCTGGCCGCGTAATGGACATATTCGCCCGCGCTGCCGAGTTCTGACGCGCGAGAGGAAACATTCACAATCGCGCCCCCCTTGCCGCCGTGTTTGGTGGACATGCGCTTCACCGCTTCACGGCAGAACATGGCAAGGCCGGTGACATTGGCGCCCATGGTATTCGCCCAGCCGGCATGGGTGATGGTCTCAAGCCGCCCGCGCGGGCCGGTGCCGCCGGCATTATTCACCAGCACATCCACCCGCCCGAACTGCGCCATCACGGCATCAAAAACGCCGATGGCATGCGCCTCATCCTCGACCGAGCCTTGCAACAGCAGCACCTTAGCGCCGGCGGCTTCGCAATCATGCTTAACGGCTTCGGCGCTGGCGCTATCCTTCTGATAGGTGAGGCAAAGATCATAGCCGCGCGCAGCGGCCATACGCGCGGTGGCCGCGCCAATGCCGCGCCCCGCACCGGTGATGATCATAAGTTTTCGTGACATGGGCCGCCCCCTTTGTTTTCAGCGCCTTTATGGCATGGGAAATCGGGCTTGCCGATCCCTGCACGGCGGGTGAGCATCCGGCTCAGGAGGCCCGCTATGACACATTATTCCCCAGCCAGCTTCAAGCCGCTCACTTTCCATGATGCCGTGCCGCGCTTCCTGGCCGGGCGGGAGACGCCGCGGGATTATCTAGAAGCCTGCCTCGCCACCATCGCGGCGCGGGAGCCGGAAGTGATGGCCTTCGCCTTCCTGAACGCAGCGGGTGCGCGGGAAGCGGCCGATGCTGCAACTGCCCGCTACCGCGCCGGAGCGCCATTATCGCCCATTGATGGGATGCCGATGGGCATCAAGGATTTGATCGAAACGCGCGATATGCCAACGGAAATGGGCAGCGCCTTCTATAAGGGCAATCGCCCCGGCAGGGATTCAGCCCTGGTGCAGGCCTTGCGCGCTGCCGGGGCGGTGATTGTCGGCAAGACCGTGACGACAGAACTCGGCATGTCGCATCCGGGGCCGACGCGCCACCCCTTTGATCTGCGGCGCACGCCGGGTGGGTCCTCCTCGGGCTCCGGTGCCGTGATTTCAGCGCGGATGCTGCCGGCGGCGATTGGCACACAGGTGCTGGGCAGCGTGATCCGGCCCGCTTCCTTCAATGCGAATTGGGCGCTGAAGCCAACGCAAGGCGCGCTCAATCGTGGCGAAAGGCAGGGCTATAGCCAATCCACGGTTGGTGTGCATGCCGGTTGCGCGGAAGATATGTGGGCAGTTGCGGTGGAAATCGCCAAGCGCGTTGGTGGCGACCCTGGTGAACCTGGGCTGTATTTTACGGGAGAGGCAACGCCGCCACCCTTCAAACCGCGCCGGCTTGCCGTGCTGGAAACGGAAGGCTGGCCGGAAGCGGAACCGCGCGCCATCGCCGCGCTTGAGCAGGCTATTGCGGCCATCCGTGCCGAAGGCGTGACTGTGATCCGCCGCGCGGATCATCCGCTTCTGGAAGCGCTGGAACAAAGGCTTTTGGATGCAATGGCGCTGGCGCGCGATGTCTGCGCTTACGAAAGCGCCTGGTCGGTTGCGAATATGATGGCGAAAAACCCCGATGCACTGAGTGACAGCTTGAAGGGCCGCTTTGAACTTGGCTGTTCCATTACGCTGGAACAATACCGGATGCGGCTATTGCAGCGGGAGGATATGCGCCGCGCTCAGGCGGCGCTGGCGGGTGAAGTGGATGGATTTATTGGTCTTGCCGCTTGCGGCCCGGCGCCTTTGCCTGGCGATACCGGCGGTTCGACCAATCGGATTTTGCACACCACTGGTAACCCCATCATGAATACCGCGAGTTCCGGGCTTGGCTGCCCGGTGGTGACGGTGCCGATCATGGCGGTGGAGGCCATGCCGCTTGGCCTTGCCGTGACGGGCCAGCCCCATCAGGATGAACGCACCGCGGCCATTGCGCGTTGGATTGCCGCGACCATCCCGCCCATCAGCCTTTGAGGAGCCGCCATGTCTGAAATCCTGATCAGCGATGATGCCGGGCTGCGGTGCATCCGCCTGAACCGGCCCGAGAAGAAAAACGCCCTGACGCGCGCCATGTATAGCGCCATCGCAGCGGCCTTGCGGGAAGCGGCCACGGCACCCGGCATTCGCGCCATTCTGATCACTGGCGGCGATGCCTGCTTCACTTCCGGCAATGATGTTGCGGATTTCAGGGCGCGCGGGGAACAGCAGGCCGAAGTCCCCTCACCTGCGCGGGAAATGCTGTCGGCACTCGCCGAATGCCCGAAGCCTGTGGTGGCGGCGGTGGCGGGCTATGCAATTGGTATTGGCACAACGCTGCTACTGCATTGTGACCTGGTCTATGCGGGAGACAGCGCCATCTTCCGCATGCCTTTTGTGGATTTGGGACTTTGCCCGGAAGGGGGTTCATCGCTTTTGGTGCCCATGCGTGGCGGGCAATTGCTGGCCAATGAATTGCTGATGCTGGGTGAGGCCTTTGCGCCGGAAGTCGCGCTGCGTGCCGGTATCATCAATGCCATGGTGCCGGTGGCAGAATTGCTGGCCCATGCGGAAGCCAAGGCTCGCGCCCTGGCCGCCAAGCCGCCCGCTGCCATGGCGCAAACCAAGGCGCTGCTGCGGCGCGCTGATGCCGCGCGGATTGCCGAACATATGCAGGTAGAATTTGCGGCCTTTGGCGCGCTTCTGCGCGGGCCGGAAGCGGCGGAAGCCGTCGCGGCGTTTCAGGAAAAGCGCAAGCCGGATTTCTCGCGTTTCTTCGCGGCCGGAAAGGCATAGCGCCATGCTGCATCAATGGCCGGCCCAGGCGCGGGTTTATCACGATGTTGCCGTGGCGGAAGCGCTACCGGGTGAGGTTGGTGGCACGCAACGCATTGCGCTGGTCACCACAAGATCACTCGCGGACAGCCGCATCGCGGCGGCAGTGCGCGATGCCTTGGGCGCAAGGCTGGTCGCGGAAACCGCCGCCATGCGGGCCCATAGCCCGGTGGAAGATGTGCTGGCTTTGGCCGCGCTGCTGCGCGAAAGCCGCGCGGAATTGGTGGTGGCATTGGGCGGCGGTTCGGTGATTGATGGCGCGAAAGTCGCCTGCCTTGCGGTGTGGCGCGGCATTACGGACCCTGCCGCGCTGATTGAAGCGGCAGTTTCGCGTGGCGCCTCACCCGGCGCTTGGGATGGCGCGGCGCCCTCTCCGCGCTTGATTGCCGTGCCCACCACGCTTTCCGCAGCGGAATTCGCGCCCCATGCCGGCTATACGGATTTGGCCGAGGGCCGGAAGTATCGCGCGCTTGATCCCTGGATGGTGCCGCGCGCCGTGCTGCTGGACCCTGCTGCCACATTGGAAACGCCGGCACAGCTTTTCCTTTCTTCCGGCATTCGCGCGCTGGATCACGCGGCTGAGCGCTGGTGTGCTTTGGAAACGGCGCCTTTTTCCGATGCGGTATCACGTCAGGCCATGCTGATGCTGGCTGATGGCCTGCCGCGCGTTGCCGCCGCAGCCGGGGATTTGCGCGCCCGCGCTCTATGCCAGCAGGCGGCTTGGCTTTCGGTGATGGGTGGCTGGGCCGGTGTCGCGGTCGGCGCCAGCCATGGGCTTGGCTATATTCTGGGTGCCGCGCGCGGCGTGCCGCATGGTGTCACATCCTGCCTGATGCTGCATGCCGTGATGCGCTGGAATGCGCCGGTGAATGCGGCGCGCCAGGCGGATATCGCGGCGATTTTCGGCGGCGCGGAAGCGGGGCCGGCGATTGAGGATTTCGTGGCCGGGCTTGGCCTGCCCACGCGCTTGCATCAGCAAGGGATTACCGAGGCGGAAATCCCCGGCCTTGCCGCGCGCTGGACTGGCGATGCGCCGATTGCGACCAATCCCCGCCCCGTGCGCGGCGCGGCGGATTTGGAGGAGATTTTGCGGCTCGCGCTATAGGGCCTTGTTTGATCGCGTTTTCTAGCCAAGTGATTCCACTTGGCTAGAAAACGCTTTAAAGATTCCGTCTCTCCTCCCGCAGCGTCGGCAGGCCAATGCCGGTCGCATCAAACCCGCCATCAACGGCGATGACCTGCCCGGTCAGGTAGCTGGCGCGATCGCTACACAGGAAGAACACTGCCTCCGCTAATTCCGCTTCCAGACCATAGCGATTAAGCGGCAAATGATCATGATAATCCGCGCGGATTTCGGGCGTATGCACAGCCTTGGCCATGGCGGTATCCACCGGGCCGGGGGCGACTGCATTCACGCGGATGCGAAGGCTCGCAAATTCCACCGCTTGCTGCTTGGTCAGATGCGCAAGCCCGGCCTTGCTGGTGCCATAGGCAACGCGCAGCGTTGAAGCGCGCAAGCCGGAGATGGAGGTGATATTCACCATGGCCCCGCCGCCATTCTCTGCCATGATGGGCGCTGCCGCTTGGGCCGCCAGGAATGGCCCAGTCAGGTTTACCGCCAGCACGCGCGCCCAATCTTCCGGTGTTGTTTCCAGGATGGGTTTGAAAATGGCGATGCCGGCATTATTCACCAGCGCATCCAGCCGCCCGAAATGCGCGGCGGCCAGGCGCACGGCAGCAGTGATGGCGGGCGGGTCCGAAACATCGCAGATAATTTCAAGGGTTTTTGAGGGTTCTGCCAGCGCCGCCATGGTTTCGCGCAACTGATCCGCATTGATATCCAAAAGCGCAACA
>CAIMVB010000305.1 GCA_903844785.1 uncultured Rhodospirillales bacterium
CGTCGGCACGATGTCCGTCAGATCAGCAGGTTCTTGGATCACCGAACCCTGTCGGAAGGGGCCACCCTGCATCACCAGCACGGTCGCAAGCTCCGCACGATGCAGGCCGCCATGCATGCCGCCGCCTTCTGGGACATCAGGGGCATCGAAGGGGGCCGTGCCTGGCAGGCCCCATTCATCCAAGCCTTCTTCGCCCGCGAATGTCGCGACCAGATCGGCGCTGCGCGCATGGGCTGAGCCCAGCAGTGCAAGCGGCGCCGCCCGCCCCGGAGAGATGATGGCAGGATCACGCGCCAATAAAGGGCCAGCCCAATTTTGTGTGGCCAGGAAATCCGCCACCTGAGAGGCAAGGGATGGATCTCTCAGCCAAAGCCCAGGCGCCGCCGCTGGCGCCACGACAATATCGACATCCGGCGCCATGCCAGTGCCAGCCCGGAAGCCGACGCGCTGCAATTCGCTCCGCAAGCACTTCTTGCCCCGCCCGGTAACATGGCCATGGTCTGAGAGAACGATAATGGCGATTTCCTGCGCATCCGGCTGCGCATCACGCCAGGTGATGATTTGCCCGAGCACCGCATCCGCGGATTTCAGCGCGCGTTGCGTATGTTCAGCCCGCAAGCCACCCCAATGGAAGGATACATCGGGTTCTGACAGCCAAAGCAGCGCCACATCCGGTTTGATTTGGGGTAGCACATGCTCAAGCAGAACGCGCCCGGCAAATTCAACCCGCGCGATATTCGGCACGGCAGCAGGTGGAGTCTTACCCAGTGCTTCAACAACGCGCTGCGCTGTCTCGCCCTCAGTATCCTCGACATTCCAACGAAAGGCGCCAAGCCGCTCTGCCGCCGGGTGAAGCAGCCGCGCCGCTCCCGCCGTGCCGGCGCTGACCAGGGCGAAACTCATTCCATGCGGTGCAAGACGCTCCGCCAAGCTGGCGCGCTGCAAAGGCGATTCCGCACCGGCGGCGAGGGTAAGAACATCCTCAACCAGCTTGGTCCGGATCAAACGATCGGGTGCCACCGATGCGTCGAACAGCGTATTGGCGACCAAGCCATGACCCCCAGGGCGGCAGCCTGTGATGAGCGATGGCGTTGCCACCCGCGTTTCAGAGGGGAACACACTCCGTGCCCGCGAAAAGCGCGCGCCCGCCATACCAAGCGCATGCAAATGAGGGGTCGCCACAGGGTCCACCATATCGGGGCGAAGCCCATCCAGGGCGACCATAATTACGCTTGTCATGTCATTCTCCCAAACGTCAACCGCGCGTGAGGCAGGAAGCCAAGCTTCTCAGCACGCGTATGCCAGTTTCACGATATTCGACGTGTTTTGATGCGCCAAGAAGCGCTACAACAGCGCTTCAAGACGTGGCGCGCGGATAAGTCAGATGGCGGATTGGGCCAATATAAGGCACTTCCATACCATTGGGTTCCAGCAGAACCGTCTCCACGTGATCCTCATGCAAATGATGCAGTAAGGCACCGCAACGCCGCGCCCCGGGCAGGCCTTGCTGCTCATCCTCCTCAACCACAAAGGAAAGCGGTGGCGCCCAGACGAACGAGACTGCGTCACGCTTGAATTCATGATGCAGGTGCAAATGACCAGAGGCGACCAGACGAAGCCCTGGATGCTCCAGTAACGGCATCAAGGTGTGACGCGCATGCGGTGGAACGGACCAGTAATCAAAAACCGGATCGTCGGGATGCGTTATGAAGATTGGCTTATGCAGAAAAACTGCCAAGCGCCGAGCCTCAGCGCTTTCAAGCGCTTCGCTGATGAAGCGCGCTTGGGCGTCTTCTTCCGGATGCCCCGTGCCCATAACCTCGGAATTGAGGCCAATGACGCGCCAGCCCGGCAGATCATGCAGACCAAAGCCGGCGCCCAAATGGCGCTGAAACCTGGCCAACCGCGTGCCATCAAAGGGCTGACGGGGCATGGTATGCGGGTGGCTGCCCGTATCGTGATTTCCCGGCAGTGCCAGAATTGGGCCAGGGAAGCGGCCCAATTCTTCAGCGGCGAACGCCATATCCGCCTCATGATCCGCGCCATCCAGTGAAAGATCACCGCTGGCAACGGTAAGATCCGGCGGGGTCGCCGCCGCCAGGGCGTGAATCAAGGCGACATTGCTGCGGAAGAACTCATTCCGCGGCGAAAGATGCGCATCAGTGAGCTGAAGGATCGTGTGCATGGTTCAGCCCCGGCGCGGCAGCAGGCGGCGAACTTCACTCGCCATATCGGCCAAAGCCACTTCCGGGGTCGCATTCCCTTCGACAACACGCGCCATGTTATTCACCATCACTTCGGTCACGCGGACGCTATTGGTGCCGGGGAAAGCATACCAGGGTACCATGCGGCCTACCTGCATTGTTGCAGTCTTGAACAAGGGATTTTCGCGATAGAATTCAGAAAGATAACGTGGATCATCAATGGCAAGCTGGTTCGTCGGCACATAGCCAGTGTTCTTGACCATCAGCGTCGTTCCTTCTGCGCTTGTTGAAAAGCGCAGGAACTTCCAGGCGGCCTCGCGCTTCGCGGGATCACGCGCGGTCAGCATCCCGGCGGCACCGCCGGTAGGCAGGCGGCCATTCACCGGGTCAACAACAGGCAATAGCGCGGTCTGCATTTCAAAGTTCCGCCCGACGCTGTTCATCATATTGCGCAGGAAGGCGGTGGAGCCAAAGCGCATGCCAAGCTTGCCGGCGGCAAA
>CAIMVB010000306.1 GCA_903844785.1 uncultured Rhodospirillales bacterium
CGAATAATTTACTGTCTCTGGCCGGCATGGTGCTGACCGCGGAGGCTTTCGCGCTGGGTGCCAAGGCCGGCATTGATACCGCGCTGATGTGCGATGTGATCAATGCCAGCACGGGGCGGAATAGCTCCACCGTCACGAAGTTTCCGCGCGCGGTGTTGAATGGGCGGTTTTCGGGGGGCGCGAGCAATGCCATCGTCTCCAAGGATTTGTCGCTGGCGGTGGCGGAATTCGCGGCCTTTGGGCTTTCCGCGCCCATGGCGGCTTTGGCGCGAGAGATGTTGAGCATTGCGAAGAACCGCTTCGGCCCGGAGGCGGATATGACCTCTGTTGCGCAACTCTATGAGGAATGGGCGGGCGTTTCGATGCAATCACCCAATCCGGTGAAGAGTGCTGGTTAGGTTTGGCCGCGATGGATAAGGCAAAAGCGGGGCTTGGCTTCTTTGAACGCTATCTGAGCCTTTGGGTGGCGCTATGCATTGTGGTGGGGATTGGCTTGGGCGCGGTGTTGCCGGGGCCGTTCCGCCTGCTGGGTGAGGCGAATATTGCCAAGGTCAATCTGCCAGTTGCGCTGCTAGTGTGGCTGATGATTATCCCGATGCTGTTGCGTGTGGATTTCGGTGCGCTGGGCGCGGTGGGGCGGCATTGGCGTGGCGTGCTGGTGACGCTTGGTGTGAATTGGCTGGTGAAGCCTTTCAGCATGGCGGTGCTGGGTTGGCTTTTCATTGGCTGGTTGTTTCGCCCCTTACTGCCGGAAGCGCAGATTGAAAGCTATATCGCGGGGCTGATCTTGCTGGCCGCTGCACCCTGCACGGCGATGGTTTTTGTCTGGTCAAATCTATCGGATGGCGAGCCCAATTTCACGCTGAGCCAGGTGGCGTTGAATGATGCCATCATGATCATTGCCTTCGCGCCGATTGTCGGGTTTTTGCTGGGGCTTTCGGCAATTATCGTGCCCTGGGATACGCTGTTTCTTTCCGTGCTGCTTTATATCGTGCTGCCGGTAATCCTGGCGCAGCTGTCGCGGCGCAGGATTTTGGCGCAGGGTGGCGACGCGGCGCTGGCTTTGGTCTTGCGGCGGTTGGGGCCGGTTTCACTGTCGGCGTTATTGCTAACCTTGGTGCTGCTGTTCGGCTTTCAGGGGCCGCAAATCATCGCGCAGCCTTTGGTGATTGCGCTATTGGCGGTGCCCATCATCATCCAAGTCTATTTCAATGCGGGGCTGGCCTATTGGCTGAACAGGGCTTGCGGTTCCGCCCATGCGGTGGCGGGGCCATCGGCGCTGATCGGCGCGAGCAATTTCTTTGAATTATCGGTGGCCGCCGCGATCAGCCTTTTCGGTTTTGATTCCGGCGCTGCCTTGGCCACCGTGGTCGGCGTGCTGGTGGAAGTGCCGGTCATGCTTTCCGTAGTGGCGATCGTGATGCGGAGCAAAGCCTGGTATCAACGCGCGTAAGAATAATAGGGGAAACAACATGAGGCTTAAGGACAAGGTTGCGATCATCACCGGCGGCGCCCATGGCATGGGCGAAGCCGAGGCGCGGCTTTTTGCCAAGGAAGGTGCGGCGGTGATCATCGCTGATCGTCGTGCGGATTTGGGCGAGGCGCTGGCGGCGGATATCACTGCAAGCCAGGGGCGGGCGAGCTTCATCGCCATGGATGTGGCGCAGGAAGCGGATTGGAAGCGGCTGATTGAAAAGGCGCTATCCGATTATGGGCGTATTGATATCCTTGTGAATAATGCGGGAATTAGCGGCAGCGCGGTTGGCGATATGCTGTCTTTGGAAGGCTGGAACCAACTTATGTCGATCAATGCGACAGGCGTGTTTTTGGGCACGACCTTGGTCGGGCAGGTAATGGCGCAGCAGGGCAAGGGGTCGATCGTCAATATCTCCTCCATCATGGGGTTTGTGAGCAGTGCGGAAGGGCATCCGGGCTATTCCGCTTCCAAAGGCGCGGTGCGGTTACTCACCAAAAACGCGGCGGTGCGCTGGGGGCCGCAAGGCGTGCGCGTCAATTCCGTGCATCCGGGTTATCTGCCGCCGATGCTGGGGGGTACGAATGGGCCAGGGCGCACGGCGAAAATTCCACTCACGCCACTGCGCCGCTTGGGGGAACCGATTGAGGTTGCCTATGGCGTGCTGTTCCTCGCTTCCGATGAGGCTTCCTTCATCACGGGTACAGAGCTTGTAATTGATGGCGGCTTTATCGCGCAATAATGGAGAGTTCCCAATGAAAATCGTTGATGCGCAGATCCATATCTGGTCCAAGGGCACGCCTTCTGGGCTGCATCGCAAAGTGTCTTCCTTCTCGGCAGAGGAAGCGCTGCGGGAGATGGATGAAGCGGGCGTGCATGCTGCGGTGATCCATCCGCCGGCAAGCTGGGACCCTGATTCCAATACCATGGCAGTGGAAGCGGTGCGCCAATATCCGGAACGCTTTGCGGTGATGGGGCAGTTCCCACCAACTCGGCCGGAATTACGGCATTTGATAAATGGCTGGAAGAATCAGCCGGGGATGCTTGGCCTGCGCTGGGCCTTGTTGCATCCTGAAGAACAGGTCTGGCTGCGCGATGGCACGCTGGATTGGCTGTGGCCCGCCGCTGAGAAGGAAGGCCTGCCGGTTTCCTGCATGGGCGGGTTGTTCCTGAAAGAATTTCGCCAAATTGCGGAAGCGCATCCCAATCTGAAAATGATCCTGGATCATTGCGGCTTGGTGCGTACCGGCCAGGATGATGCCGCCTTTGCCAAGCTGGATGAATTGGTGGCCTTGGCGAAGCTTCCCAATGTGGCGGTGAAGGCAACGGGCGCGCCGCATTATTCAACGCAAGCCTATCCCTACACGAACATCCATGATGGCTTGCAGCGGATTTTTGATGCCTTTGGCCCGAAGCGTTTTTTCTGGGGCACGGATATTACGCGCATGCCGTGCAGCTATCGGCAATGCGTGAACTTTTTCACCGAGGAATTGCGCTGGCTGAAGGGCCAGGATCTGGAATGGGTGATGGGGCGCGCGGTATGCGAATGGTTGGGCTGGGATTTGCGCTTCGATTGAAGCGCTTTTCCTATTCCGCGCGGATATTATTGGCTTCGATCACGCCTTTCCATTTGGCGCGATCGCGCTGGATGGTGGCCAACATTTCCTCAATCGTGCCGCCACGCGGTTGATAGCCAAGAGAGATCAGGCGCTGTGAAACCTCGGGGTTTTGCAGGGCACGATTCACCTCAGCGTTCAGTCTTTCCAGGATTGGGCGCGGCGTGGCGCCTGGGGCGGCGATGCCGAACCAATTATCGGCAGCGAATTGCGGCAGGCCAGAAGCGGCAATGGTTGGCACGCCTGGCAGCACAGGCGAAGGCGGTACGCTGGTAAAGGCAATGGCGCGCACCGCGCCGGAGCGGATATGCGGCAGAATTTCCGCGAGGTTGCCAAACATCATATCCACGCGCCCGGCGATGATTTCCGCAATGGCGGGTGGGCCTCCACGAAAGGGCACATGCACCATGCGAATGCCCGCCATATTGGTGAATTGCGCGGCCCAAAGCTGATAGGAACTGCCAACGCCAGAAGAGCCATAGGTGAGCTTGTCTGGATTGGCACGAGCGTAATCAATTACCTCCTGCACGGTGGTGAAGGGTGTTTTGGTGGAAACGTAGAGCAGATTATCCAAGCCAGCGATGATGACGCTTTGCGCCAGATCCCGATCCGGGTTGAAATTCAGCGTAACCCCCGGCATGACCACGGAAGTGGCTGCAATGCTCATGGTTTGCAGCAGCAGCGTATAACCATCAGGCCGCGCGGCGGCGACCGCGGCAGCCGCGATCAGCCCATTGGCGCCGGTGCGGTTTTCAACCGTGACGGGTTGGCCCAGCGCATCGCGCAGTTTTTCAGCGAAAAGACGGGCGAGGATATCGGCGCCGCCACCTGGAGGGAAGCCGTTAATCAGCGTGATTGGCTGGGCAGGCCAGTTCTGCGCCTTGGCCTCTGGCGCGGCGCAAAACACCATCAGGGCGGTCAGGCTTACCAGGAACCATTTGCGCATTTTGCTTTCCTCCAAGGTTGTCGTTTTGGCGCGGCGCCGCGCTTGATGCGGCTTGCTTCAGGGAAGCTTGCCTGGATCTGGGACAGATGCAAGCTCAAAAGGCTCCAAAAGGGGGCTTTGAAATAGTCGCGCTTGGCTTATCATGCGCCGGCAAAGGGGAAGCGCGATGAAAGCAGATTATGTGATTGTTGGTGGTGGTTCTGCCGGTTGTGTGCTTGCCAATCGTCTATCGGAAGACCCCGGCAATCAGGTGCTGCTGATCGAAGCGGGCGGCAAGGATTGGAACCCGCTGATTCATATCCCTGCTGGCTATATGAAATTGCTCGATCATCCGACACTGACTTGGGGCTTCAAGGCGGATCGGAATTCTGGCCTGAATGGCCGCGAAATCAATTACCCGCGTGGCCGCGTGCTGGGTGGGTCGAGTTCGATCAATGGCATGATTTATATCCGGTCGCAGCCGGAAGATTATGATCATTGGGCGCAGCTTGGGAATCGCGGCTGGTCTTCTGCCGATGTGTTGCCGTATTTCAATAAATCAGAGAAATGGCAGGGGCCGGATAAGGCGGCGCATAGCAAGGATGGCTTGCTGTATACCTCTCCGTCGCGCGACCAACCGGAGTTGTGTCAGGCAGCGATTGAAGCCGGTGCGCAAATGGGCTGGGATTACCGCGATGATTTGAATGATCTGCCGCATGGGCTTGGGGATCATATTGGCTGGGTGCAGCAGACGCGCGGCGGGCGGTTTCGCGCGAGTGCCGCGCGTTCCTATCTGCGCCCCGCCATGGGCCGGCCCAATTTGCGTGTGGTGACGAATGCGCTGGTGCATCGCGTGGTTTTTGAAGGCAAGCGTGCGGTGGGGGTTGAATTTTCCCGTGGCGGCGTGACTGAACGTGCCGATGCGGCGATGGAGGTGATCCTTTCTGCGGGCGCTATTGGTTCGCCGCATATTTTGCAACTTTCTGGCGTTGGCGAAGCGGAGCATTTGGCGCGGATTGGTGTGCCGGTGGTGCATGAATTGCGCGGCGTCGGGCGCAATTTTCAGGATCATTTCCTGGTGCGGGTACAGGCCGAGGTGAAGGATGTGCCAACGCTCAATGAACGCACGCGCGGCCTGCGCTTTGCGGGCGAATTGCTGAAATTCGCGGTGCTGGGGCGCGGTATTTTGACCTATGCCGCTTCGCTGCTGGCGGCTTCCTTCAAGGCTTTGCCCGAAAGTGCCACGCCCGATATGCAGGCGCTATTCGCATCTGCCAGTTATGCCCCTGGCGGGGGCAGGGATTTGGATACGAAGCCTGGCATGACCGCCGGCGTGTGGCAGATGCGCCCGGAAAGCCGAGGCTTCATTGCAGCCCGTAGCGCCGACCCGCGTGAACAACCCATCATCAACCCGAATTACCTGGCCGAAGATCGCGACCAGCGCAGCATTGTCGCTGGGCTGCGCACTATGCGCGACTGGTTCAACAAGCCCGCCCTGCAACGCTTTCTGGTGGCCGAGACCATGCCGGGGCGTGATGTGCAAACGGATGAGGAATGGCTGCATTACGCGCGGCAGGTGGGCAGCACGGTGTTCCATGCATCCTGTTCCTGCCGCATGGGGCCGGATGTCATGTCGGTGGTGGATGACAGGCTGCGCGTACATGGGCTGGAAGGGTTACGCGTGATTGATGCTTCTGTGATGCCGGCCGTGACCTCCACCAATACTAACGCGCCCACCATCATGATTGCGGAAAAAGGTGCGGATATGCTCCGCGCGGAAGCGCGGGCGCGGTTGGCGGCATAAATAGTAACCTTTGGGGTGCCGATCTGGGGGATCTATGATCCTGATCAAATCGCAGCCTTTCGGTTCCGGCAGCATCCAAGTGCCTGAGCGGCGCGGGGTTGCTGCCCGCGCACGCGCTTGGGCTTTTTGTATATTTGCGTAAAGATGAGCGTCAGAGGGTCAGGCGGAAGCTGTTCCTGACCCGCAAGGAAGATGGGAGTGTCCAGAATGAGCGCAGTGATGGAAGCGGTGGCGAAGGACCGTCAGGCGGGGCTCGATTACGATGCCATCGTGATTGGTGCGGGCATGTCTGGCCTTTATCAGCTGATCAAGCTGCGCCAATTGGGCATGAAGGCAAGGGTGTTTGAAGCAGGCACGGGCGTGGGCGGTACCTGGTATTGGAACCGCTATCCGGGTTGCCGCTTCGATTCCGAAAGCTATTCCTATGGCTATTCCTTCGATAAGGATCTGCTGAAAGAATGGCATTGGACCGAACATTTCGCGCCGCAGCCGGAGACCGAACGCTATCTGAACCTGGTGGCCGACAAGTATGATCTGCGGCGTGATATCCAGTTCCAAGCCCGGGTGAAGGCGGCGCAGTGGGATGAAAAGTCACGCAGTTGGACGGTGGCATTGGAAGATGGCAGCACGCATAAAACGCGCTTTTTAATCACGGCGATTGGCGCGCTTTCTGCGCCCACCATGCCGCAATTTCCCGGTATTGCGGATTTTAAGGGACAATCCTTCCACACTGGTCTTTGGCCCAAGGAAAAGGTGGATTTTACCGGTAAGCGCGTCGCGGTGATTGGCACTGGCGCATCCGGCGTGCAGACCATTCAGGAAGTGGCCAAGACCGCGAAGGAATTGGTGGTATTCCAACGCACGCCCAATTGGTGCGCGCCCTTGCATAATGGCAAGATTAGCGCTGAGGAAATGGCGGAAATTCGTACGCGATATGATCAGATTTTCAAGCGCTGTGAGGAAACCTTTTCCTGCTTCCTACACACACCTGATCCGCGCAATACCTTCGATGTTTCGGCTGAAGAACGCGAAGCCTTTCTGGAAAAGCTCTATTCCGAAAAGGGCTTCGGGATTTGGGTCGGCAATTTCAAGGATTTGCTGACCAATCGCGCAGCGAATGACGAAGTATCGCGCTTCATCGCGAACAAGATCCGCCAGCGCGTGAAGAACCCCAAAGTGGCGGAGATGCTGATTCCGAAGAATCACGGCTTCGGTACCAGGCGCGTACCTTTGGAAACCTTCTATTTCGAAGTCTATAACCAGCCCAATGTGAAGCTGGTGGATAGCAAGGCAACGCCGATTGAACGCATCACGCCAACAGGCATCAAGACCAGCGATACCGAATTTGAATTCGACATCATTGTCTATGCCACCGGCTTTGATGCCTTGCGCGGCGCCTTTGACCGCATTGAATTTGAAGGCGCGAATGGGGTGACGCTGAAGCAGTTATGGCAGGATGGCGCCACTTCCCTGGTGGGCATGCTGCAAACCGGTATGCCGAATATGTTCATGCTGCTTGGGCCCCATACCGCGCTTGGCAATATTCCGCGTTCCATCGAATTCAATGTGGAATGGGTCAGCGAATTGCTGCGTTACGTGCAAGCAAAGCGTATCACCCGCGTGGAGCCGAGCCAGGAAGCCTTGGAAAAATGGATGGATCACGTCATGGAATTGGCCAAGGGGCTGCTCTCCATGGAAGTGGATTCCTGGATGACCGGTGTCAATTTGAATGTCTCGGGCAAGCAGAAGCGCATTGTGGCGCGCTATACCGGCAGCGCGCCTGCCTATCGCGCCTGGGCGAATGATATGGCGGCAGCGGGCTATGCCGGGATTACGCTGGACTAAGTTCACGCATTGAAGGCAACGGAACCAAGCGCGGCAAGATCATAGCCACCCAGCCTTGCGGCACGGGTGGCGAAAACCTCGGCGCGCGTGAAGGCCAATAATTTTTGCACGGGTTCGGTAAAGAAATGGCGCCGTTCCATCACCAGATCAAAACGCTCGCGGAATAGCGGCAGGAAAGTGAGACCACGCGCCGCGGCTTCGGCGCGGATGCCAAAGCCGGCATCGGCGCGGCTTTCGGCGACGCTGGCCGCGACCTCATCCTCGGAAAGCGCGGGGCTTGGCAGGAAGCCAATTTGATCAAGCCTGAGCCCGGCTTCTGAGAGCAAATGCGTGAGCAACACATGGCTGCCGGCGCGCGGTTGGCGCCCGGCGACGCGCAGGCCGGGCCGCGCCAAATCTGGAATGCCCACCAGCGCGGCGGGGTTGCCTTGCGGCAGGATCAGCCCCTGTTCCCGCCAGGCCCAGGTAATGCCGACAAAGCCGCGTCCGCCCAAAAACTCACGTGCTGCGGGTTCGTTGAAGCTGTTGCTGTCGGGGTCGAGCACATGGCTGGCGGCGACCAGCGCCTCTCCATTGGCGAGCGCCAGTAACCCATCCAGGCTGCCGCCTCCTCGCAAAGCCAGCCCGCAGCCGGATTGTCGCGCCGCCCAATCAAGCAGCGGGTCATGGCTGCCGGCAAGGATGGGGGGTGGGTCCAGGCGCTGTGCTGTGCCGGCATCGGCCTGGGCTGCTAGCCAGCGTTCAAGCTGCCGGCGCGGGAAGAGCCATTTGCCGCCAAGCTGAGCCGCCGGCAGCCTTTGTGCCCGCGCGAGCTCATAAAGTGAGCGTTCGGAAAGGCGGAGAAAGCGCGCAGCTTCCTTCAAGGTCAGAACGTCCGGCATTTGGTAGCGAAATTCGGCAAAAACCAGCAATCAGTCAAGTCATTTGCTGAATTGACGGGGGTTTCATCTATCCGCACATAAGCCTCATTCCGGGAGGATGGGGTGAACGACCTTGCCAGCGCCTTCGCGACTGCCCTTGGCCTGATCCTGTCCCTGGATCCGGGGGTGCTTGCCATTGTGTCGCTTTCGCTGCGCGTCAGCCTTGCGGCCCTGATACTGGCGGCGCTGCTTGGCTTGCCGCTGGGGGCACTTTTGGCGGTGGCGCGGTTTCCGGGGCGCGGTGGCGTGATCACGCTGATGAATGCGTTGATGGGGCTACCCCCGGTGGTGGTGGGGCTTTTGATCTATCTGCTGCTGTCGCGTTCCGGCCCTTTGGGTTCGCTTGGGCTGTTGTTTACGCCAAGCGCCATGATCATCGCCCAGGCGGTGCTGATCGCGCCCATTCTGGCGGCGCTGACGCGCCAAGTGCTGGAAGGCATGTGGGAAGAATATGCGGAACAGCTGCGTTCCTTCGGTGCTGGGCCGTGGCGCGCCGTGCCGACTTTGCTTTGGGATGGGCGCTTCATGTTGCTGACCGTGCTGCTCGCGGGTTTTGGGCGCGCGGCGGCGGAAGTGGGTGCCGTGATGGTGGTGGGGGGCAATATTGAAGGCTTCACCCGTGTGATGACCACCGCGATTGCGCTTGAAACCAGCAAGGGCGATTTGCCGTTGGCGCTGGCCTTGGGCTTGGTGCTGATGGCGATTGTGTTTGGCGTGAATGCGCTGGCGCAGGGGGTGCGCGGTGTTGCCTCTCGCTGGGCAGGCTGAAATGCGCGCGCCTGAAAGCATTCTACCGCTACGCGCCGAAGGTCTGGGTTTCAGCGCTGGTGGCGTTGAGATTCTGCGCGATGTTGCGCTGAAGATCGAAGCCGGCGCGCCAACCTTATTGATTGGCGCGAATGGCGCAGGAAAAAGCGTGTTGCTGCGCCTGTTGCATGGGTTGCTGGCACCAAGTGCCGGGTGCGTCTTTTGGGACTGCGCGTCTGATAAGGCGGCGCGGCATCAGGCCATGGTATTTCAGCGCCCCGTGCTGCTGCGTCGTTCCGTTTTGGCGAATACACTCTACCCTTTAAAGCTGGCGGGGTTGCCGCGCGAAGCGTGCCTGGCGCGGGCCGAGGAAGCGCTTGCATTGGTAGGTCTTGCTGATCGTGTGCAGGATCCGGCGCGCAGGCTTTCGGTGGGCCAGCAGCAGCGGCTTGCCTTGGCACGCGCCGCAGCCTTGCAGCCCGAATTGCTGTTTTTGGATGAACCTTCCGCCAGCCTGGACCCCGCCGCGACACGCGCGGTGGAGGAGATTGTGCTGACCCTGGCGCGGCGCGGCACCAAGATTGTGATGACAACACATGATCTGGCCCAGGCGCGTCGGCTGGCGGGCGATGTGGTCTTTCTGCACCGCGGCCGCGTTTTGGAACAGGCGCCGGCTGAAGCGTTTTTCCGAGAGCCTGCAACAGAGATCGCGCGTGCCTTTCTGCGTGGCGAATTGGTGTGGTGATGATGTTCATGACAAGGAAGGAGAATTGAGATGATGTGTCTGCTTCGCCGCGCCCTGCTTCTGGCCCTGATGGCGGCGTTTGCCTTGCCGGCCTTGGCGCAGGAACGCAGCATCACCGTGGCTTCCACCACCAGCACGGAACAATCCGGGC
>CAIMVB010000307.1 GCA_903844785.1 uncultured Rhodospirillales bacterium
AGCGACACCAAGCGATCCGTCAGCACCGCAACTGTCGCCGGCCCGGCGAAGGGTGGCGTGATGCGTAGCCGCGCAACCTCGCCAGACGCAAAGGCGCGGCGTTCGGCGGCGACATCAATCCGATCGGGGATTTCTGCGCTTTCAACGCCAGCCCAGCCGGCGCGGAAGCGATAGGATGCCATGCCAAGCCCATCCGCATCGGCAATTTCCAGCCGATAACGGCCAAAGGGCAGGCTACGGGCAAAACGCGTGGGCGCGGCGGGGGTGATGGCGATGTCCGCAGCATCCACCGGTTCATCACGCCAAACGGTTTCAAACCGTGCGATGGAATCACGCATCACCAGCCGCCAATCCGGCCTTTCGCGCACCAATCGGAGCCGGAGCCGCGCTTGCGCCGTGCTGCCATCGGGTGCCACGGCAGCGATATCAAACGCCGCTTCCGCGCCGGCATCCACCGCATCGCCCTGAAAGGCTGGGCGCAACACAGGGAAAAGGCTGGCCGCGCGCACCGGCACGGCAATCCGTGCGCGGCTTTCACGCCCGCCGGGCTCTGCAATCGCCAGCGTCACATTGGCCTTGATGGGCAGCGTGGTATCCGGCGCGCGCGGCAGGGAAAGTGCCACCACGCCGCGCCCTTCGCGGTCCAGTGGCGCGATTTCCTGCGAGATCAAATCCGGCGCGAAGCTTTCATCCTGCAAGCCAAAGCGCCAGCCGCGCCAGGCTTCAAAGGGCTCAGGGTCTGGCAGCAGGCGGATTTCCGCATTGCCCGTAAGCGCTGCCCCTGGCGCGCCGTAGAGGAAGCGCGCGGTGACGGGCAGGTTGAGCGCCGTAGCCCCCGGCACCAAAGGCCCCGGCGCCGGCCCGGCGGTGACTTCCAGCCCTTCGGGCACAAAGGCATCCACGCGGAATTGCGCGCGACCAATCGGCGGCAAAGCAGGATCAGTCAGCGCTTCAATGGACCATTGGCCAAAGACAGCGCCATCAGAAAGCTTCAGCCGCCAGGAAATCGCGCCACCCATCAGGCGTGGCGGCGTGACTTCCGCCGCGATTTGCCCATTGGGCCGGCGCAGCCGAAGGCGCAGCGGCATATCCTGCGGATTGCCCGCGGCATCGCGCAAAAGCCCAGTCAGATTGACTGTTTCTCCCGGCCGATAAATGCCGCGATCAAGCCAAAGGAAGGCGTCAAGCGGGCCGGGATGCGCGCGGCCTGTGGCGCCACGGTCAGAAAGATCGAAACTCGCGGCTTCAAGATTGAGCGCGGCGAGATCATCCGGCGCTTCGGCATGAATGGCGAAGGGCGCGAGCGGCCCTTGCCCACGCAGCAATGCGATTGGAAAACGCGCAAGCCCCGCTTCATCCGTGCGCGCTTCTGCCAGCACATCATTATTGCGCGCCATCAGCGCAACACGCAGGCCGGACTTTACTTGTCCGGAATGAAAGCCGCGCGCCTGCACCGCAAGCCCATCCGCGCCGCGCCAGGCGGTGAGCGCGATATCCGTCACGAAAAACGGAAAGGCGGCAGCGGTGGCTTCCCCGCGCCGGGTTTCCGCCTGCCGTGCCGTGATCAGGTAAAGCCCAGGCGCAGCATCACGCAGCAAATCAGCCAAAGGCAGCGCATGGCGCGTTAGGCGATTGGGCGCGCCACCCTGCAATTCAGCGCTACCTTCCCACAACACGCGCCCACTTTGTTCGCCAATATATTGCGCCATCCATTGATCCAAAGCCTCACCCGGACGCCAGCGTTCGCGCAGCGAGATCAGATTGCGTTCGGAAATACGGATCAGTCGAAGCTGCAATTTCTCGACATTCACGGTCGCCACACCAAGACGCGGCGCCTGACCGCGCGGCAGGATGAAGGCGCGGTTTTCGAAGACGATGCGCGCACTGCGGTCCGGCATGGCGATGGCAAGCGGCGTATCGGCGCGAAGATTTCCGCCTTCACCCGGCAAGCCAGCGCGCAAAACAATGCGCGTGGTTTGCCCCCAAGGCAGGCCACCCACGCAAAGCTGATCCGCTTCGCGTTCAATGGTGAGGTTTGGCAGCGCCGGTTCAGCGCGCACCCAATCTTCCGCGCGCCAATCGCTGCGCCGTGCAGGCGGGATGGTGAAGCCAATACAAGCGCGTGCCGGTTCAGCATCCGGTTCAGGGGTGATGCGCCGCACCAGCATGCCAGCCGCGCGCCGCGCGGATTCCAAAGCGGCTTTTTGGCGGGCATCATTGGGCAGGCGTTCCACCACCGCTTCCAAAGCTTCAACCTGCTGCGCAAGCCGATCCTGCCGGCGTAGCGCTTCGGCAATCAGCAACAGTGGGGGCACTTCCGGCTCTCCGCCCGGGGCGAATTGAAAGGCACGCCAGGCGGCTTGCAGGGCACGGTTATTTTCAGGGGGCGTGCGCGCAAGCTGTGCTTCGGCCAAAGCCAGCCAGTGATCCGACGTGCTATTGCCAAGCCCGATGCGTTCTTCCCAGGCGCTGGCGGCGGCAGCGAAATCACGCCGCACCGTGGCATCCTGCGCGCGACGTTCTGCGGTGGCGCGCTGCTGCGGCGTGCCACCGGCAGGGAAGCGCCGTTGCAGGCTTTGCTGATAGGCGCCGGATTCCTGCGACAGGCCAGGCAAATCAAAGCCCTGCGCCCAGGCAATGACCGGGGCAAAGGCCAGCATCAGGATCAGCAAAAGGCGCGGCAGCATCATCGGGGGTTTCCTCGCCAAAGGCAGCAATACTTATCGCATGTTACGCGATCAGATGCATCACTGGGTTTTATTCCTGGGGACATGGCCCGAAACCTCTGCCCCCGCATCCCGCGCCAGCGCGGCGAGCAAAGGTGTTGACAGTAACGTGACCACCGCCGCCACCAGAAAGCCGGTGGAGAAATCCGCAAGGCCAAGCTCTGCCCGCCCCGCGACAAGGCGGGAGAGTTCCAGCGTGGCGGTGGCCAGCACCACACCAAGGGCGGGCGATAATTGCTGGAGCGTACTGTAGAAACTGGTGGCGGCGGAGAGCTTTTCCGGCGGCACATCGGCAAAAACCAGCGTATTGAGTGAGGTGAATTGCAGGCTGCGGAACAAGCCACCCGTCGCCAGCAGCGCAAATATCGCCATCACAGGCCAGGCGGGATTGGGAAAGGCGAGCGCAGCAATCCCGGCCGAGGCCAAAACGCCATTGATCAACAGCGCATTGCGAAAGCCGAAGCGCTTCAGAAGCGGGCGCACCAGTGGCTTCATGGTAAAGGCACCAAGGGCGGTGGCGAAGGACACCAGCCCGCTTTCGGATGCCGACATACCAAAGC
>CAIMVB010000308.1 GCA_903844785.1 uncultured Rhodospirillales bacterium
ATGATTTGCTGTTTCATGGATTTTTGCAGCTTTTCAAAGGCGCGCACTTCAATCTGGCGCACGCGTTCGCGGCTGATGTTGTAGTGCTGGGATAGTTCTTCCAGCGTGGTCGGTTCTTCCTTCAGCCGACGTTCAATCAGGATATGGCGCTCACGCTCATTCAGCGTCTTCAGCGCACCGCTCAGCAATTCGCGGCGGTTCGACATGTCCTGATGTTCGGCAAGTTCCTGTTCCTGGTTCTCGCTTTCATCCACCAGCCAATCCTGCCATTCGCCTTCGCCATCGGCGCGCAGCGGCGCATTCAGGCTATTATCGGCGGCGGCAAGGCGCCGGTTCATTGAAATCACGTCCTGTTCCGGCACTTGCAGCACATGGCTGATCTTGGCCACTTGTTCTGGCTGCAAATCGCCTTCCTCCAGCGCGGACATTTGCGCCTTCAGGCGCCGCAGGTTGAAGAAAAGCTTCTTTTGCGCTGCAGTCGTGCCCATTTTCACGAGCGACCAGGAATGCAGGATGTATTCCTGAATGGCCGCACGGATCCACCACATGGCATAGGTGGCAAGGCGGAAGCCGCGATCGGGGTCGAAGCGCTTGACCGCCTGCATCATCCCGACATTGCCTTCGGAAATCAGCTCGCCCACCGGCAGGCCATAGCCGCGATAGCCCATCGCGATCTTGGCCACCAAGCGTAGATGGGAAGTGACAAGCTTATGGGCCGCCGGCTCATCGGCGCTATCGCGCCAGCGGCGCGCGAGGCTGAGTTCTTCCTCAGCCGAGAGCATCGGGAATTTGCGAATATCTTGGAGATAGCGGGAGAGGTTACCCTCAGTCGCCATCGGTATGGCCATAGACGATGCCATGGTTTTCTTACCTCCTGAACCGGCCTGCTATGCCCCTAAGGCGGCATCCTTGGCTGATCATTACAATTTTGTCATCTCCCTCAAGGCCCTGATCCGTCGCCGGCCCCTTGCGGGGCCTTGGCCGGCCGGGTCGCAACTGGCGCCCTGAGGAATCCGACCCGAGGTTAATAGCCGGAACAGGCCAGAAGCGCAAGAAAAACCGACTGAAATACTCGGGTTACTCCGCGTTACCATCCAGTAATGAAAGCAGCCCAGCCATATCCTCGGGCGGGGGGCTTTCGAAATGTAGCGCTTGGCCGTTGATGGGGTGGCGAAAGCCAAGGCTTGCGGCATGCAGCGCTTGGCGCGGGAAGGCTAGCAAGGCATCGCGCACCGGGGCATCCAGGCTGCGGGCAGCGGCTGGGGTGCGGCGAAGATAGACCGGATCGCCCACCAAAGGGTGGCCGATATGGGTCATATGCACGCGGATTTGATGGGTCCGGCCTGTCAATAATCGGCAAGACACCAGGGCACAGGCCGTTCCCCAGGATCGCAGGACCTTATAGCGGGTGATGGCGGCCTTGCCGCCCCGTTCCACCACCGCCATGCGCTTGCGGTCAGCCGGGTGCCTGCCGATGGGGGCGTTGATTTCGCCCTCTATCGCCTCGGGCAGGCCCCAGCAGAGCGCCAAGTAATGCCGTTCCAAATCCCGATCAGCGAAGCTTTCGGAAAGCCGGCGCAGGGCCAATTCGGTTTTGGCCGCGACCATGACGCCAGACGTATCCTTATCCAGCCGATGCACAATGCCGGGGCGTTTTTCCCCGCCAATGCCGGACAGTTCATCCCCCGCATGGGCCAGCAGCGCATTGACCAGCGTGCCATCCTGATTGCCCGGCGCAGGATGCACGACGAGCCCCGCGGGCTTGTCCAGAACGATTAGGTCGGCATCCTCATGTAGAATGCTCAGCGGAATGTCTTGCGCCTCGGGCAGGGCAGGGATGGCGGGCGGGATTTCCAGCGCGTAAACCGCGCCCACGCGAATGGCCTCGGCGGGTTCTTTCAAGGCATGGCCGTCCCGGCTGGCATGGCCCGCCACAATGAGGGCCTTGACGCGGGAGCGAGAGAGAGAACCTATCGCGTCAGCAAGGAAGCGGTCGGCGCGTTGGCCGGCAGCTTCCTGGGGCGCGCGGAATTCGTGGCGTTCAGCGTTCAAAAAGGGGGTCTTTCGTGCGGTTTCTCAAGGCTTTGGTCATTGCGATGGGGGTGCTTATCGTGGCGGCCACCGTAGCGTTGGTGGTGCTGGTTGTTCAGCGTTCCGGTGGTTCTTCGGTTGCATCCAGCCTGGCAAGCCTGGGTCAGCCCGCCGGCACCCGTATTGCTGGCATAGCTGGGGCGGAAAAGACAATTGCCATTTGGGTGGTGCGCCCTGATGGCGAAAGGGTGCTGCTGTTTGATCCCGCACGCGGGCGCGTGGTGGGCGAGGTCCGGCCGACAGAATAACCATGGCGCATCGCAAGCCCTTTCTGCCGCAAAAGCCTTGCGCTGCCTGTAACCGGCCCTTCGCCTGGCGCAAGAAATGGGCGCGGGTATGGGATGAGGTGCGCTATTGCTCTGATGCCTGCCGGGAGGGACGGCATCCCGGCCCTGCCGCGACACCCAAGCGTAAGGCCTGATAACACGTCACCGCCGCGCCGGCCGCATCATGCCAAGTAGCGCCAGGAAAAACGCGCCAAAGGCCAATTGCAGCCCGATCAGCATGGCGGTGACCGAAGCAATCGCCATGCGCATTACGCCCGCGCCTTGTAGCGTGCCGAAATCCCGCGCCCCCCATTGCGCGAGCGACCATCCCCCAAGCGCCAGCCCCAGCAGAAAAATCGCCCCTGCCAGCAGCAAAGCCGCTTCCAGCCCAAAGCGGCTCAGCGCGCGGTTCAACCGCTCCGCTTCCGGCAGCAGCCCCGTCACCGCGCCGTAAAGCCGGGCAAAGACCCAGAATTGCATGGCCTGAAAGCCCATCACCACGGCGCCCGAAGCATAGAGCAGGCTATGCACATCAAGCGTCACGGCGCCGAGTGAAACCGGCCCCGGCAGCAGCAGTGCCATGACCAAGGCGCCCAGCGCAAACAGCAGCGCGCCGGGATAGAAAAACAGCCAACGCGGGCAGAAAATCAGCAAAAAGCGCAAATGCCGCCAGCCATCGCGCCAGGAGCGTAAATGGGGCGGCCGAGACCGCCCGTCAGGCGAAAGCGTGGTTGGCACTTCGGCAATACGCAGCCCGCGCATGGTGGCCTTCACCACCATTTCAGAGGCGAATTCCATCCCCGGTGCGCGTAATTCCAGTGCCATCATGGCATCACGCGAAAAGCCGCGCAGGCCGCAATGGAAATCCCGGATGGGGCTTGCGAAGAAAATCCGCCCAATGGTGGAAAGCACCGGATTGCCCAAATAGCGATGCAAGGGCGGCATGGCGCCAGGCGCGATGCCGCCCTTGAAGCGATTGCCCATTACCAAATCAAACCCATCGCGCAGCTTGGCGATGAAGGGATCAAGCACGCTGAAATCATAGGAATCATCGCTATCGCCCATGATCACATAGCGCCCGCGGGCGGCGGCGATGCCGGCGATCAGCGCCGCGCCATAACCCTTTTCCGGCACATGGGTCACCCGCGCGCCAAGCCGTGCGGCAATTTCCTGGCTGCCATCGCTGCTGCCATTATCGGCGATCAGCACCTCTCCAGAAATGCCGCTGCGCCTGAGGAAGCCAAGTGCCTTTTCGATGCAAATCGCCAGGGTTTCCGCCTCATTCAGGCAGGGCATCAGGATGGTGAGTTCAATCGGCGGCGCCTTTTGACCAATGCTCATCGTGGTTTCTGATGCGACCATGTTGTTGCTGCCCGGGTGCCTTCTGAAGCGTGGATGTGGCGATTGCGGTGCCAGATGAGAACAAGAATTCGGTCATAATCCAGCAGCCATGCAAGAGCGACAGGAAAATTACACCTGCGCCGCGCTTGCCAAAGCCAGGTTCTGCCGGAATGATCCCTTCATGATTCAGCACGCCACACCCGAACCGCTCACCATGTTCGACAAGATCTGGATGCGCCACCGCGTCCTGGAACGCGAAGATGGCCAGGTTTTGCTTTATGTTGATCGCCATTTCATCCATGACGGAACCGCCCCGGCGTTTGAAATGCTGCGCAAGCGCGGCGTTGCCCCGCGTGCGCCAGAGCGTATTTTCGCAACCCCTGACCATTATGTGCCGACCGATACGCGCGAGGCCGACGAAATTGCCAATGCTGAATATCGCGGCATGGTCGAATCGCTGGAACGCAACACTGCTGAGCATGGGATCAGGCATTTCGGCCTGACAGATGGCGGGCAGGGCATTGTGCATGTCATCGGCCCGGAGGCCGGCTTGAGCCAACCCGGCATGCTGCTGGTATGCGGCGATAGCCATACCTCCACCCATGGCGCGTTGGGGGCGCTCGCCTTCGGCATTGGCATGACAGAAGTGGCGCATGTATTGGCCACGCAATGCCTTTGGCAAAGACGCCCGCGCACTATGCGGATTACAGTTGAAGGCACGCTTGGCTTTGGTGTGACGGCCAAGGATGTCATTTTGCACATCATCGCAACCATCGGCACGGCGGGTGCTACGGGATATGTGATTGAATATGCCGGTTCGGCGATACGCGGGCTTTCGATGGAAGGCAGGTTGACGCTTTGCAACATGTCGATCGAAGCCGGGGCGCGGGCTGGCATGGTGGCGCCTGATGAAAAGACCTTCGCCTATCTGGCTGATAGGCCCTATGCGCCAAAGGGTACCGAATGGGATGCGGCGCTGGCGCGGTGGCGCGCCTTGCCAAGCGATCCCGGCGCGCAATTCGATCTGGAGGTGATGATTGATGCAGCGTCCATCGCGCCCATGGTAACCTGGGGTAATAGCCCGCAGGATGCGGTGCCGGCGGATGGCACTATCCCTGATCCCATGACGACAGAAGACCCAGGGCGGCGCCAAGCCATGGAAGATTGCTTCGCCTATATGGGCCTTCAAGCCGGGATGCCGGTGGCGGAGTTGCGGATGGATCGCGTTTTCATCGGTTCCTGCACTAATGGCCGCATTGAGGATTTGCGCGCCGCCGCAGGGATTGCCCAGGGCGGCAAGGTGGCGCCGGGTGTCACCGCCTGGGTGGTGCCAGGTTCAGCGCAGGTGAAGCGCCAGGCAGAAGCCGAAGGGCTGGATGCTATTTTCAAATCCGCCGGCTTTGAATGGCGCGAAGCGGGCTGTTCCATGTGCCTGGGCACCAATGGTGAAATCGGCAAACCGGGGCAAAGAATTGCCTCCACCTCCAACCGCAATTTCCGTGGCCGCCAGGGCGCCGGGGTGCGCACGCACCTGATGAGTCCCGAAATGGCCGCCGCCGCAGCGCTGGCGGGGCATGTTGTTGATGTCAGGCATGTGAAGGGGGCTCGGTAAGATCATCATGGAGCCCTTTATTTCCTTGCGATCCAATGCTGTCCCGCTGGTGCAGGACAATATCGATACGGATCAGATCATCCCGGCGCGCTTCTTGGCGCGCCCGCGCGATGATGATCATGGTATCAATTTCTTTCGTGATTTGCGCTTCGATGCAGAGGGGAATGAGGTCTCGGATTTCCCGCTGAACCAACCGGCTTGGCGGCAGGCGCGCATCATACTGGGCGGGCGGAATTTTGCCTGTGGTTCGTCGCGGGAAAATGCGGTTTGGGCGCTGCATGGCTGGGGCGCGCGGGCGGTGATTGCACCTTCCTTTGGCGATATCTTCGCGATCAATTCGGTGAAGAATGGTGTTCTGCCTGTTATTCTGCCGGCTGAGGCCGTGAGCGCACTAACGGCGGCCAGCATCGCCGAGCCCGAGGCTGAAATTGCCATTGATTTGCCGGAACAGACCGTCACTGGCCCCGATGGCACAGTGTATCGCTTTGAAATTGACCCTTTCGCCAAGCGCAGCCTGCTGGAAGGCTTGGATGAATTGGCTTTCACCATGACGCATGAAGAAGACATTGCTGCCTTTGAACGACGCTTCGGCAGGGATAATTTTTAATCCCTGCGGGTAAGAAAAACGCGTTAAAAATCTGGGAGGAAAATCCATGATCAAACAAGTCAATCGTCGTGCTCTGCTCGCTGCCACGCTTGCTACGCCCTGGGTCAGCAAATTGTCATACGCCCAAGGTGACTGGCCGAACCGGCCAATACGCTGGCTTGTTGCCTTCGCCGCCGGTGGCGCTGCGGATACCGCCGCCCGTGCCTTGGCGGCCGATATGCAGGAAGCGCTGGGCCAAAATATCGTCATTGAAAACCGCACCGGGGGCAATGCGATTATTGCCGCGAATGCGTTGCTGCAGGCGCCGCGTGATGGTTATACTTTTTTGGTGGATGCGGCCAATCAATTGACCAACCCCGCGCTGATGCGCGACATCCCCTTTGATTACGCAACGGCCTTCACCCCCACCACCTTGATTTCGGTGTTTCCGCAGGTGATCGCGGTGAAGCATGATTTTCCTGCCAAGGACATCAAAGAATTCATCGCTGTTGCGAAGGCGCGGCCTTCTACCATTACCGTTGGCACACCACCCGCAGCGGGGATGGCACATTTGGCGCTTGCTGCTTTTGAAAAGCGCGCTGGCGTTAAGATTGTTCACGCGCCCTATCGTGGAGGTGCGGATGCCGCGCGCGATCTGCTGGCGGGCAGCATAGATGCGGTGCTGATCACTTCATCTTCCGTGCGCCCGCCGGTGCAAGCGGGCAGGGCGCGGATTTTGGCAGTGACCAGCCTGGAACGCATCGCAACCCTGCCGGATGTACCAACCCTGGCGGAATCTGGTTTTCCTGGCTTTGACATGAATGATTGGAACGGGCTTTTCGCCGGCGCCGGCACGCCGCGCGCCGTGGTGGACCGTATGGCCGCCGTAGCCGCTGTTTCGGCCAAATCAGCGGCAGTGCGCGCGCGCATGGACCCCGCCGGAGCTATCATGATTGGCAATGCGCCAGATGTCTTCGCACGCTGGCTGACCGAACAGCGCCAGGGCGCGGTTGAGGTGATTCGGGATGCGGGGATTACCCTTGGGTGAAGCGGGCTTCCGATTGAAGTCGCCACGCAGAGTGATCCCATGACGGCAATGCGTTCTTTGGGCTTGGCGCTGTTATTATGCTTTGGCCTTAGCGCTTGCGCTGAGCAGGCTGGAGCGCCGGCGGCGGGCGGGCAAGCGCGCTCCGCCGGGCCAATCAGTGAGGCCAAGGGCCAATGGCGCGAACAGGATCATTGGATACCGGTTGAAGGAACCGATCAGCTTATTCTGATGCGCCTGTGCCGGCCCAACGCCGCCAATGCCGCGCGGCTTGTTGTGGTCAATCACGGTTCTCCGCCAAATGCGGCGCAGCGCCCAAACTATGCGCCATGGTCCTGTGAACATCGCGCCATCTCATGGTTTCTGACGCGGGGCTATGCGGTCGCCTTGCCATTGCGCCGCGGCTATGGGGCTTCTGGTGGCGCCTGGGCGGAAAACTATGGTTCCTGCCGGAACCCCGATTTCGTGGCTGGCGGCGCCGAAACCGCACGAGATATCCGCTCCGCCCTTGCATATGCCACTACTCAGCCAGGGATACGCCGGGACGGCGCTGTGGTGCTTGGCCAATCCGCCGGCGGTTGGGGCGCGCTTGCTTTGGCTGCGCGCAATCCCCCCGAAGTCAGCGCTATCGTGAATATGGCCGGCGGGCGCGGTGGGCGGGTGGATAACCTGCCAAATAATAACTGCCGGGCCGATGCCCTGGCCGCGAGTGCCGGAAGCTTTGGCCAGAGCGCCAGGGTTCCAAGCCTTTGGATCTATACCGCCAATGACAGTTTCTTCAGCCCATCGCTTGCGGCGGAGATGCACCAAAACTATGTCCGAGCGGGCGGGGACGCGGATTTCCGCGCCTTGCCTGCCTTTGGCCAAGATGGGCATGGGCTTTTCACCGCCGCCGGCGGGCCGCAAATCTGGGGTCCTTTGGTTGAGGCTTTCCTTGCCAATACCCTTCGCTGAAAGGAAGTAGTGCCGTGGATCAGGAAGATGTGCCGCTGGAAGGGCAGATCCGCGAAAAGCTTGTGCGGACCAAGGAACGCTGGGCCGAAGAAGGCCGCTTGCTGACTGGCACCACCGCTGACCCAACGAGAGATCGCCTGCCGCCAGGGCAGACCCTGGTGAAGGATTGGCCCGTGCTTGACCTTGGGGTGCAGCCGGATGTCAGCACCGCCAAGTTCCGCCTGCGTCTGGAAGGCTTGGTGGAAAATCGCCTGGCCCTGGATTGGGAAGGCTTCCTGGCCTTGCCGCAAGAAGACATGGTCTGCGATATTCACTGCGTCACGCAATGGAGCCGTTACGACAATCGCTTCACGGGTGTGCGCACCGCGACCTTGTTGGAAATGGCCCGCCCGCGACCTGAAGCACGCTTCGTTTCCATGACTTCATATGATGGCTACACCACAAATCTGACACTCGCGGATTTCGCTGCCGCTGATGTGATGATTGCGCATTCCTGGGAAGGCGCGCCGCTCCCTCGCCAGCATGGCGGGCCTGTGCGGCTTGTGTTGCCCCGCCTTTACTTCTGGAAAAGCCCGAAATGGCTGACGCGCATTGAATTTTTGGCCGAAGACCGCCCCGGCTTTTGGGAGGTGCGCGGTTATCATAATCAGGGCGATCCCTGGCTTGAGGAACGCTATGCTTGAAGCCTCGCGCCGCGCTTTGCTTGCTCTGCCGCTGATGGCCGCTGCCCCGCTCCCCGACACTGCCTGGGATTTCCGCTTCCCTGCCCTGGAAGGTGGAGAGCACGACCTTGCCGCCTGGCGCGGGCGGGTGTTGCTGGTTGTGAATACCGCATCCTTCTGCGGCTTTACGCAGCAATATGCTGCCCTGCAACGCCTGCATGAGGCGCAAGAAGCCGCGGGGCTGGTGGTGCTTGGCGTGCCTTCCAATGACTTCAATCAGGAAAGCCAGGAAGCCAGCAAAATCAGAGAGTTTTGTGATGCACAATTTGGCATCACCTTCCCCATGGCCGCACTTACACGGGTGAGGGGCCCGCAAGCGCACCCGTTCTTTCGCTGGGCTGCGGCAAAGGCGGGCGGGGAGCCACGCTGGAATTTTCATAAATACCTTGTCTCTCGGGATGGGCGGCAAGTGCAGGGTTTTCCGGCCCGGGTAGAGCCATCTTCGGGTGAATTGAGGCGGGCGATAGAAGGCGCCTTAGCGTCAAGAACCCAGGCGTCGTAAGGGTTAATAAGGGTATATTATTCTTTTAAACAAAGAAAATTAAGCATAAAAATACGTCAAAACAGGTTCTAAAATGGTATTTTTCTCCTTGCTGGGGTGAGTGCGGCCCCCATTTCTGGCAGAAATCAAATGAGCAAATCGTGTGTCTACAGGCGAAATGATTCGCGTGTGTCAATTAATGCGTGTAAAACGTCTGGCGATGAGCAGCCCAGACCCGCCTGATTTTGTCTCTCGTTCCCAAAAGCGGGTGCCGCTGCGGTCATGGTGGACTGCCATGGTGCGCGTATCATGGGCCTTACTGTTGATTGCCGTCACCCCTTTCGCGGCCTGGTCTCAGGCCGAAGCGCCGATCCGTATGCGTGTTGTGGGTGGCCTTGCCGATGTCAGCCAATATCTGCGTTATGAGGAGCCATTCTGGCGGGACCGCATTTCGCAAGCGACCGGCGGGCGTATCGTGGCAGAGATCGCGCCATTTGATCGCAGTGGTATTCGCGGGCAGGAAATGCTCTCCCTCATTCGCTTGGGCGTGGTTTCCTTCGGCACTGCCCTTTTGGCCGTGGTCAGCACCGAGGAGCCTGAGTTCAACGCAATCGATCTACCGGCGGTAAACCCCGACATTGCGGCGCTTCGGCGTTCAGTGGCAATTTTTCGTGGCCACTTGAGAGACACGCTTAGAGAACGCTACGATATCGAACTATTGGGTGTTTACACCTATCCGGCGCAGGTGGTGTTTTGTCGCCGTGCTTTTTCGAAATTAGCTGATCTTGCTGGCCGCCGTATCAGAACTTCTTCGGTCGGTCAGTCGGAGATGTTTACTGCTCTGGGCGCGACGCCTGTTGTCATTCCTTTTGCGGATATTTTGTCTGCCATCAAATCAGGCGTTGTTGAATGCGCCGTCACAGGCACACTTTCAGGGAATGATATCGGATTGCATGAGGTGACCAGCCATGTGCATGCGATGGCGATCACCTGGGGCCTATCGATCTTTGGCGCGAATTTGAACACATGGAATGCCCTGCCGAATTGGGCCAAGGAAACCATAAGGACAGAAGTTTCAAAGCTGGAGGCCGATATTTGGGATGCGGCAGAACGCGAGACAGGCGAAGGCTTGGCTTGCAATTCTGGTCAGCCCAATTGCCAGCAGGGCCGTCGCGGCAGCATGACCGTTGTGCCGGTATCCTCGGCTGATGAATTAAGGCGACGGCAATTGCTGACCGAGAGCGTTCTTCCGGGGTGGGTGCGGCGCTGCGGATCTGATTGCGTGGACGCCTGGAATAAAACGCTCGCGCCAGTCCTTGGAATTCAAGCGCAGCCGGATTGACGCAGTGTTTTCCTCGCGTTTCTTACGTTACGCTGTTCTGGTTGCCTCCCTGGCGCTTCTACTGGCGCAGATTGTGGCGACTGCATTGCTGGTCAATCGGGCGAAGGAAGCACAGATAGCGGCTGCGATTGACTCTCTCGGTAAAATTGGGCGATCAACCGAAGCGGCAATCAATCGATCCTTTGTGCAGGTCGATGCCATGCTGGCCGGCCTGCCTGCTGTGCTGGCGCCATTTCAGCGTGATGGCCAACTTGAATTAAGCCAAATCAACCGCGTTCTCCGCGAATTGAACAATCAAAACTTCACCTATCGGGACATTCTTCTGATTGGGCCAGACGGGCTGCCTTTGGCAACTGCATTACCTGTATCAAGACGCCGCAGGCTTCATCTTCCTGGTCCTTCTTCCTTCGCCGAGGTGGCGGCACGGGGCGCGAGTGTTTCCATTGGTGGGCCTGTCTTGAACGCAAATACGGGTGAATGGACACTGTTTTTCGCGCGCAATATCGTGCTTCCCACGGCCGGCCCTGTATTGGCGGTGGCCGAGGTTCCTGTTCCAGTTGTTCAGAATATCTTGTCAGGTGCGGGTGAGAGTTCTGGCCTTAGGGTTACGCTTGAACGCGATGACGGAACTTTGCTGGCTTCTGTACCGCATGATGAAACGCGTATTGGCCAGAAATTAAGTTCGCCCGCGGGAACGCTGCGTCATTCCCCCATTGATCAATTGGTAAAGAGCCGATTTTCCGAAGACATGGTGTTGGCTGTTGTCCGACCAACCCTTTACCCGGCCTTGTTTGTTTCCGTCACCCTCCAGGTAGATTCGGCATTAAGTGGTTGGTATGCGGATCGCATACGCGCCTATTTGGTCTCCGGTACATTAGGCCTGATGATTCTATTGATCGCGGGTGCTTTGATTGTCGGGTTGCGACAACGTGAGCGGATTGAAGATGAGCGTGCCCGGGGACGCCGAACCTTGGAGAACGCGCTTGAGTCAATGTCTGATGGATTTGTGATGTTCGATCCAAGTGATCGGCTGATCGCTTGTAATAGTCGCTACAAGGATTTTTATAAAATAAGTGCTCCATTCATCGTACCAGGTGCGCTTTTTGATGACATCATGCGGGAAGGCGCATTGCGTGGCCAATATCCCCAGGCACAAGGTGATATTGATAAATTTGTTTCAGACAGCAAGGCCTTCCATCGCGGTAATCATCCACCAATGGAACGATTATTGCCCGATGGGCGCTGGGTTCTTATTACAGAACGTCGTACGCCTGATGGCGGCGTTGTCGGTA
Organism: uncultured Rhodospirillales bacterium; assembly: GCA_903844785.1. GTDB lineage: Bacteria > Pseudomonadota > Alphaproteobacteria > Acetobacterales > Acetobacteraceae > Neoroseomonas. The sequence continues at coordinate 11,733 of CAIMVB010000308.1, forward strand.
TTCGTACTGATATAACGCCACTCAAGCGCGCCATGCAGGATCTTGCGGCGGCAAGAGATACGGCCCGCGCAGCGGGTGAAGCCAAAAGTCAATTCCTGGCCCGCATGTCACATGAACTCAGGACACCCTTGAATGGTATTCTGGGATTTTCCGAAATTTTATTGGAGGATTCACGCCTTGCAGCTGACCAAATGGATAAGCTGAATACCCTCCACGGCGCAGGAAAGCATCTACTTGAACTGGTGAATGGACTTTTGGATCTCTCGAAAATTGAGTCCGGCCGGATGGAATTCGCAAGCCGCACATTTCCGCTTTTGGATGTGGTTGATGGTTGTGCAACCTTGATCAGGCCCGATATTGAAAGGAAGCATATAGAATTCACCTTTGACTTTGATCACCGCCTGCCCAAGGCAGTCATTGGTGATCCCACGCGCCTTCGTCAGGCAATCCTGAACCTGCTTTCCAATGCGGTGAAATTCACGCCCCCAGGCGGGAGGATTTATCTTCGTGTAACGCAGAAAGAATCGGATCGAATGCTATTGGAAGTGCAGGATACAGGCCCGGGTATTTCACCGGAAAATCAGCGGATGATTTTTGAAGATTTTGTCCAACTTCCATCGATTTCCCAAAGTGACATAGCTGGAACCGGACTTGGTCTTGCAATTACGTCGCGTCTTGTGAAGCAAATGCAAGGTGAGATTGGCTGCAGGAGCAACCTGGGAAGTGGATCACTGTTTTGGCTCGAAATTCCCTTGACGGTCGCGGAATGGCCTGACGCTAGCGCGCAAGTAGCATCGGTTGCTTTTACCAACGGGTCCGCTGCTACTCCTCAATATGATATCCTTGTCGTCGATGATGTTAAGGCCAATCGGGATGTCGCGGCGGCGCTTTTGTCGAACATGGGGCACAATGTTCATTTGGCAGCCAGTGGCTTTGAGACGTTAGAACGAGTGGCGGCAGAAAAATTTGACCTAATCCTCATGGATTTACAAATGCCGCAAATGGACGGATTTTCTACGGTGCGTGCTATTCGGCTTATGAAAGAACCGGCCAGTCAAACACCGATTTTTGCGCTCACGGCGTCTGTCATGCCTGAACAAATTGTGGCCGCGAAAAAGGCGGGCATGAATGGGCATATTGGGAAGCCCTTAAGCAAAGCTTCTTTGGCTGAAGCGCTTATCGAAATCGGTAAGCCGAAAACTGCGCCTGTGGAACAGGATCAGTTTGACCTGGATGTTTCAGTATCACCTCAGACAATCATCGACACGCAAGTTCTTCAAGAATTCAAGTATGAACTAAAAGGTGCTGCACTTGGTGTAATGCGGGAGTTTATTTTTGAAATTCGGGAGGTCCGAAATAGCCTTTATAGAGAGCTCCAGCAGGAATTTTTTGGTCGTGAGGCTATTGCACAGGATATTCATAAGCTGCTCGGTGCCGCTAGGACACTTGGGGCTTTGAAGCTTGCACACTCCATCACTAACGCTCAAGAAAAACTCAGGGCAAAGCCCGCTCGGCAAGAAATCATAACGCATATCAAGCGGCTTATAGAGCATTCTGATGAAGCTATCGCAAAACTCCAAAATTTTCTTGAAACTGAATTGGAGCCGCAACCAGTGGAGGCTTCTAAAATCAATCAGGACGACTCATTTTCTCAGTCCAAGCATCCGTTGCAGGCCTAGCCATTGCTGAGCGAGCCATCCACCTGTCGCAAGTCCTTCGGGGGCATCTAGATCGCCTGTTCTTGGGTAGGTACGCCTGGATAAGTTCGCCGTACCAAAAACCAGGTCCCAGATTGGGAAAAGAACAGCATAGTTTTTTCCATTTTCAGCGGTTGAGAGAATGCCATGATGCAACCGATGGTACCGCGGCGAAACGAGAAGCCGTTCCCCCCAACCAGCCAAAAGACAACCGGATATTGCCGTGGGAAAAAGCTTCCACTATGCGCGTCAATAGCAGCAGTAGTGGAAATTGGGCTGGGGTTACGCCGATGATCAGCGCTATGGTGCCGAACCAAAGGGCCGCGATGG
>CAIMVB010000309.1 GCA_903844785.1 uncultured Rhodospirillales bacterium
GATTCTTATCAATATCAATCTTCACCAGCCGCACGCGGCCTTCGGCGGCATTCACCACCTTTTCCAACGCGGGCGTCAGTTGCTTGCAGGGGCCGCACCAGGTGGCCCAGAAATCCACCAGCACCGGCACGTCAGTGGATGCCTGCACCACATCCTGCATGAAGGTGGTTTGGTCCCCATCCTTGATCGCGCCGCTGGCGGCGGCGTTCTGCGGGGGGCGGTTCGGGTCGAAGATCACTTCCATAACGGCACTTCCTGGATTTGTTGGCGCATAGATGCGCCCTATTGCGCCAGAAGCAAGCCACCCCCGGCCGGATCAGGCGCCATCCAGCTCCAGCAGCCGGGTTTCATGGCCAAGCCCGGCCAGGAAGCCGAGCAAATCCCGGGGTGCCAGGCCGGTGGAAGCCGTATTGACCAAGGGATGCACCCAAATCCGCGGATGGCGCATCAGCCCGGCATCCATGACAAAGCGAATCCGGGCAGGCGGCGCATTCACCAGGCCAAAGGGCGTCACGGAACCAGGTGTCAGGCCAAGGACGCCCATCAATTCCTCGGCACTGCCCATGGAGACCTTGCCTGAATCCGCCATGCGCGCCAGGGCATTGATGGAAACTTGGCGGGATTCCTCAAGGGTTGCCAGCAAAAACGGGCCATCGCCTTTGGTGGGGCGCAGGAACAGGTTCTTGGTATGGCCACCGGGCAGGGTGCCCCGCAAATCCTTGCTTTCGGCCACCGTAAACACCGCCGGGTGATGGCGGGTTTCGGCGGCGATCCCGGCGGCTTCCAGCCGGGCGAGCAGGTTTTCAGGCGTTTCAGGCATGAGCGCGTTTCCCATTCACCTCAGTTCACGGCAAACCCACTAAGGCTTTGTTTGATCGCATTTTCCGAGTCGCCAAGTGAATTCACTTGGCTTGAAAATGCTCTAATCCAGCTTGATGTTATTGGCGCGCACCACGCGGCCCCAGACCTCGATCTCATTGTCCAGCCAGCGGCGGAAGGATTCCGGGCCTTCGGCGCGGTTTTCGCCGCCAATGGTGGTGATGCGTTCCGCCACACTTGGCACCGCCATGGCCGCGCGCAAATCGCGCGATAGGCGTTCCACCATGGCGGGTGGGGTGGCGCCCTGCACCAGCACGCCTTGCCAGGTGCCGCTTTCCGCCGCCGGCCAGCCCAGTTCCTTGAAGGTGGGCACATCGGGGAAATCCGGCAGGCGGCGCGGGCCGGTGACGGCGATGGGGCGTAATTGGCCTTGTTTGCAGAAGGGCGCGGTGGCGGTGGCACCATTGATGATCAACTGCGCTTCGCCGGAGGCCACGGCGGTGAGTGCCGCCGCGCCGCCGCGATAGGGCACTTGCGTGAGATCAGCGCCCCAATGCTGCGTGACCAAAAGCCCGGTCAGGTGATTGCCCACACCTATGCCGGCATGGCCCGCATTGACCTTGGCGGGATTGGCCTTGGCATAGGCCACCAATTCCGCGGCGTTATTCACGGGCACGGAAGGATGCACCGCCAGGATATAGGGCGCGTAGATGAGCATCGTCACCGGCGCCAAATCCCGCTTCAGGTCGAAGGGAAAGCGCGTGTAGAGCGATGGCGCAGTGGCAAGGGTGGAGACATCAATGATCAGCATGGTGTGACCATCGGGTGCTGATTTTGCCACCAAATCGGCGCCAATATTGCCACTGGCGCCGGTGCGGTTTTCCACCACCACATTCTGGCCGAAGGATTTGGTGAGTTCAGTTGACAGGAGCCGCGCCAGAATATCGGAAGTGCCACCCGGGGCGAAGGGCACAATGAAGCGTACCGGGCGATCCAGGTTCTGCGCCGCGGCGGGCAGCGCGGCGAGAGTTGAGGCAGCGAGTGCGGCCTTCATGGCTTCACGACGATTCATCGGTATCCTCCGGCATTATGCGGGGATGCTTGCGCCAATGCGCGGCGCTGTCCAGGCCCTTTAGTTGCGGATGCAGGTGGCAAGCGTGGCCTGGGCAAAGCCACGAACATCACTGCTGGAGATATTGAGATCGAGTTCCAAATTACCCAGTGGTAGGCTGAGCCGTTGCGGCAGGCCGGTTAGCGTTTCTGTGCGCCCATTCCAGGCATTTGCGACTGTAACCGTGCTGAGCCGCGCCACATCTTCCGCGCCGGCAGGCAGGGCAGCGGTAATGCGCAGCATACCATCCAGAAAGCTGGTGCCTTCATCCGCGCTGGGCGCACCACCGAAGCGGATGGCAAAACGGCGAGAGACGGTGCGGGTTTCGCAGCGGCGCGTATTTTCCGCCTGACGCAGCACATTGGCCAGACGATCAGGTGCGACGCCTGCGGTTATTCTTTCCTGCGCGATGGTCAATAACTGCGTATAGGGCGGGCGCGGTACATCCCGCGCATAACGCGCCTGCAAGTCC
>CAIMVB010000310.1 GCA_903844785.1 uncultured Rhodospirillales bacterium
AAGCCCAGTGGACTCACTTGGCGGCTCGGAAAATGCGACCGAACACCATTCTAGTGCGCGTCAGCTGCACGCATGTGAACGGCATGTGCGCTCAATACAAAAAACCCGCGAAAGCCGGACTTTCGCGGGTTTCACGCTCGGGGGGATGAGCGGATTTAGGCGGCTTTGGCAGCCTGCGCACGCTCAAGGCGGCGCTTCAGCACAATGGCGTCCACCGTCAGCTTGCGGTCCGGCGTACCGAGCAGGAAGGAATCAAGCCCGCCATTATGTTCCACCGTGCGGATGCCGTTGGTGGAAAGGCGCAGTTTCACCGGCGCGGCCAGGATTTCCGACCAGAAGGAGCTTTCCTGTAGGTTAGGCAGGAAGCGGCGGCGGCTTTTATTGTTGGCGTGGCTGACATTGTTACCCGTCAGAACACCCTTGCCAGTAATGACGCAGCGGCGAGACATAGCGGAAATCCAAACATCAAGGCGCGCAAGACAGCCTGCGCGCGGGTTCAAAACGAAGGGCGCTTTTGACGGGAAGCGGCGGGGTAGTCAAGCCTTTGGCTGGGGGGGCGCGCTAAATTCGCCGTTTTCCACCGAAGCCAAGGCCTGGCGCAGCACCCCGGCCACGGCGCGGTCATCCAAAGTCCGGGTCAGCACCCCAAGCGCCCCACCAAGCAGGGCAGAAGCGATGGAAATCGGCTGGATTTGCTGCTCCATCATATATTCGATCGCCTTGTCCACGACCGAACCGGCATGGCTCAAATCCTCGGGCGCGATGCCTTCCGGGTCCATCTGCATGGGGTGCTCCTATTTGTAACAGGCAAATAGGGAGGTTCAGGTGCCAGGGGAAGGGGGGAGCGCATTGGGCCGGTGCCGAGGCATGTCCAGATCAGCGGCGGCCTGCGCGCGCGCCGCAGCCTCGGCAGCCGCCATGGCTTCCGATTGGCGGCGCCACATATCGGCATAAAGCCCGCCGGCCGCGATCAGCGCGCCATGGCTGCCGCGTTCGGCAATGGCACCTTCTTGCAGCACAATAATCTCATCCGCTTCCACCACTGTCGAAAGCCGGTGCGCGATGACAAGCGTGGTGCGGTTGCGCGCCACATCGCGCAAAGCGGCCTGAATTTCCTGTTCGGTGCGGGTATCAAGCGCGCTGGTTGCCTCATCCAAAATCAGCAGGCGGGGGTCTTTCAGAATGGTGCGCGCAATCGCCACGCGCTGCTTTTCCCCGCCGGAAAGCTTAAGGCCGCGTTCACCGACGCGTGTTGCATAGCCATCCGGAAGGCGCGTGACGAAATCATGCACCTGGGCCAAGCGCGCCGCGTTTTCGATTTCGGCATCGCTCGCCCCCGGCCGGCCATAGGCGATGTTGTAGCGGATGGTGTCGTTGAACAGCACGGTATCCTGCGGCACCACGCCAATGGCGGCGCGCAGGCTATGTTGCGTCAGGCCGCGCACATCCTGACCATCCACCAGCACGCGCCCGCCCGTTACATCATAAAAGCGGAATAGAAGGCGCGATATGGTGGATTTCCCAGCCCCTGTCGGCCCCACAATCGCCAGCATTCGCCCCGGCGGCACGGTAAAGGAAATGCCCTTCAGGATTTCCCGATCCGGCCGATAGCCAAAGCGCACATCTTCAAAGCGGATTTCCCCAGGCCCGAGCGCAAGTGGCGCAGCATTCGGCGCATCGCGCACCTCAGCCGGCACATCCAACAGCGCAAACATCTGCTCCATATCCGTGAGCCCCTGTTTGATTTCGCGATAGGCGAAGCCAAGGATGTTCAAGGGCTGATAAAGCTGGATCAGATAGGTGTTCACCATCACCAGATCGCCAATGCTCATGCTGCCATCGGCAATGCCGCGGCCTGCCAGCAACATGGTGATGGTGAGCCCGACCGCCATGATGGTGGCCTGGCCGGCGTTCAGCATATTCAGCGTAGTTTCGCTTTTGACATAGGCGCTTTCGTAGCGCGTCATGCTTTCATCATAGCGCCGCGATTCATGCGCTTCATTGCCAAAATACTTGACGGTTTCGTAGTTCAGCAGGCTATCCACCGCCTTGGTATTCGCTTCCTCATCCGTCTGGTTCATCTGCCGGCGAAAGCGCAGGCGCCAATTGGTGAAAATCAGCGTGAAGGCGACATAGGCGATGATGGTGCCAAGCATGGTGAGCGCGAAGGACGCCGCGAACATCCACCAGAGAATGACCGAGACAAAAAGTATTTCGACAATGGTCGGAATGATGTTGAACAGCAGGAAATTGAGCGATGTCGCGATGCCGCGCACGCCCCGTTCAATCACGCGCGAAAGCCCGCCTGTCGCACGGTCCATGTGAAAGCGCATGGAAAGCGCGTGCAAATGGCGAAACACGTCCAAGGCAACGCGGCGCCCGGCGCGCGCCTGTACCTTGGAAAATACGGCATTGCGCAATTCACCCAGCGCCGAGGACATGACGCGGAGCAAGCCATACCCCACCAGCAGGGCAATCGGCACGGCGATCACCGCACCCGCGCCCGATTGCGGTGCCAGCGCATCCACGGCGCGCGCATAGGCAATCGGCACCAGCACATTCGCCGCCTTGGCCGCAGCCAGCAGCAGTAGCGCCGCCACCACGCGAAGGCGCAGCATGGGTTCGCCCACCGGCCACAGATGCGGCGCGATGCGGCCGAGTGCCGAGAAAGGAATGGCGGCGCTGGGGCGGTTCGGGGTGGTGGGCGGGGTCATATCTCCCCTGTCATGGGGCAGGGCGGCCCCAATAGGCAAGACCGCCAATCTTATCGGGCGCCGGCCCTCGCGCTGCCGTGAAAGCCAGTGCTAGATGCGACGATGGATCGCTTCGCCCGGCATATCGCCGCCTGCAATAACATCGCCTCCCCGGCCGGCTTTCTGGCTTTTCACATGGCTGGCGCGCAGGTGGGCTTCATCACGCCGGAATTGGCCCGCGCACTCACCTTCCGCCCGCGCGATTTCCATTTTGACCAGCATGGCGTGGCTTTGGCTGGCCGCTTGAAGACCAGCGGGGCGCGCAGCGATGCCCTGGCCGCCGCCCTCCCCAGCTTGGCGCAGGGTGGGTTTCTGCGCATCCGCAGCGAAGCCTTTGATGTGCGCCAGACGAGTGACGGCCCGGTGCTGGCTACGCTGGATCGCGGGGCGCTCCCCGCCTTTGGCGTCATGTCCCAGGGCGTGCATATGAATGGCCTGGTGCGCAGGACCGATGGGCTGCATGTCTGGGTTGGCATCCGGTCTCGCCACAAGGCAGTGGCGCCAGGGCAGCTTGATAATCTGGTCGCGGGCGGCATCCCGGCAGGGCTGACGCCAGCGGAAACCCTGGTGAAGGAAGCGGGGGAAGAAGCCTCCCTGCCGCCTGAATTGGCCGCTGCGGCCCGCTTTGTCGGGCGGGTTTCCTATATCCTACGGAATAATGAGGGGCTCAGGCGCGATGTGCTGCATTGCTATGACCTGGAAATCCCTGAAGGTGTCGTGCCGCGCCCCAATGATGACGAGGTGGAACGCTTTGAGCTTTGGCCGGCACACCGCCTGCTGGAAGCCGTGGCGGATTCGGATGACATCAAGTTCAACGTCAACCTGACACTGATTGACCTTTTCCTGCGCGAAGGGCTTCTCTCGGACCCGGATGGTTCGCTCCGCGCCGGGCTGGATCAGGGGCCGGCCTGAAGCCGTTTGCCCGCTTTGGCACGCGGCCAAACGTCTTCTTGTTTTTGTCTGGTCGCATTTTCCGAGCCGCCAAGCGAAACCGCTTGGCTTGAAAATGCTTTTTCTGGTCGCATTTTCCGAGCCGCCAAGCGGTTCCGCTTGGCTTGAAAATGCTCCGCACCATCTGGACAAGCCGTATTTCCCTTTTACACATGGCGTTGAAGAAGGTTGAGGATAAGAAGCGTTATGGTGGACCTGACACGGGTCTGGGATGTGCTGGTTGCGGGTGGGGGCAATGCCGCGCTTTCCGCCGCCATTACCGCACGCCGGGCCGGGGCAAGCGTATTGCTGGTGGAACACGCGCCGCGGACGATGCGCGGCGGCAATAGCCGGCACACGCGCAATCTACGCGCTCTCCATCCTGCGCCCACGGATGTGCTGACCGAATCCTACCTTGAAGAGGAATATTGGGACGATCTGCTGCGTGTGACCGGCGGCAAGACGGATGAGCATCTGGCGCGCATGTGCATCCGCGCATCGCAACACGCGCCAGATTTCTTGAAATCCTGCGGTGTGGTGTTCCAGCCATCCCTTTCCGGCACGCTTTCGCTTTCGCGCACCAATGCCTTCTTCCTGGGTGGCGGCAAGGCGCTGGTCAATGCGCTGTATCGCACCGCCGAACAGCTTGGCATTGGCATTCTATACGATACCGAAGTGCAGCATATTGAAGTGCAGGATGGCTTCGCGACCGAAGCAGTGATTTCGCATCATGGCTTTCCGGAACGCGTGCGCTTCAAGGCGCTGATCGCCTCGGCGGGGGGGTTCCAGGCCAATCGCGATTGGCTGCGGAAATACTGGGGCGATGCCGCGGATAATTTCCAGATTCGCGGCACACCTTACGCCCAAGGGCGCTTGCTGCGCGATTTGCTCGACCAAGGTGTGCAGGAAGTAGGCGACCCCACGCAATTCCACGCCGTTGCCAATGATGCGCGGGCGCCGATGGAAGATGGCGGGCTTGCCATGCGATTGGATTGCGTGCCCTTTGCCGTGGTGGTGAACCGCAATGTTGAGCGTTTTTATGATGAGGGCGAAGATGTATGGCCCAAGCGCTACGCCATTTGGGGCCGCCTGATCGCGCAGCAGCCAGGCCAGGTGGCCTTTGCGGTGACCGACAGCAAGGCATTGCATAATTACCTGCCAAGCGTCTTCCCGCCCTATAAGGCCAATAGCATCGCGGAATTGGCCGACCTGGCCGGGATTGATGCTGGCAAGCTGGAAAAAGTGGTGGCCGATTACAACGCCGCGGTGCGCCCCGGTACCTTCCAGCCGATGAAGCCCGATGATTGCCGAACGGAAGGGTTAAGCCCGCCCAAAAGCCATTGGGCGCGGCTGATAGACACACCACCCTATTACTGCCACCCGCTCAAGCCCGGCATTACCTTCACCTTCCTTGGCGTGAAGGTGAGTGACCGCGCGCGCATCATCATGGCCGATGGCAAGCCTTCGGCGAATATGTTCGCCTCGGGCGAAATCATGGCCGGCAATATTCTGGGGCAGGGCTATCTGGCGGGCTTTGGCATGACGATCGGCACCGTATTTGGCCGGCTGGCGGGTGAGGAGGCAGCACGCAATGTGCGTAATTGAAAAAGGCAGGGCGCGCTGATGTTACCTGAGAACGAAACCCTCGCTGAAGCGCGCCGGCATATGGCGGTGTGCAATTCCTGCCGCTATTGCGAAAGCTATTGCGCGGTATTCCCGGCCATGACGATGCGCCGCGAATTTTCCGCTGGCGATCTGACGCATCTGGCCAATCTGTGTCATGGCTGCAAGGGCTGCTATCACGCCTGCCAATATGGGCCGCCGCATGAATTCGGCATCAATATCCCAGCGACCTTCGCGGAAATTCGCGCACAATCCTATGCGCATTACGCCTGGCCGCGCGCCATGGGCACTTTGTTTGAACGCAATGGCACGGTGGTAACCCTGGCAGCAGCGCTTGGCGTGACACTGGTGCTGCTACTGACCATGGCGCTGGTGGATCCTTCCATTCTGTACACGGCGCAGCGCGGCGAAGGGGCTTTCTTTCGCGTGATCCCGATGTGGCTGATGGTGAGCCTTGCGGGCGGCACTTTCGGCTATGCGATCATCGCCATGCTGATTGGTGGCATACGCTATTGGCGTGAAGTCGGCGGTGGGGCGCCGGCACCGGGGCCCATTGTGGATACGGCAGTGGATATCCTGACGCTGCGCAACCTGGGCGGCGGTGGGCATGGCTGCAATGATGTGGATGATAGTTTCTCAAGCCAGAAACGCTGGATGCATCAGGCCATGTTCTATGGCTTCATGATGTGCTTCGCGGCCACCACGGCGGGGGCGTTTTATCATCACATCCTCGGGTTGCGGTCCCCGCATCCTTTCTTTTCCTTGCCGGTGCAGCTTGGCACTTGGGGCGGGGTGTTGCTTTGCCTTGGCACCGCCGGCCTGATCCGGCTGAAAATCATCACAGACCCAGTACCAGTCGCGAAGCGTCTGGTGGGCGGTGAATATGCCATGCTGTCACTGCTTTTCCTGGTCGGTGCGACGGGGCTTTTGCTGCTGGTGCTGCGCCATACCGGGGCGATGGGCGTGATGCTGGCTTTGCATCTTGGCCTTGTTCTGGCGCTGTTTGTGGCGCTGCCTTACAGCAAAATGGTCCATGGCGTTTACCGTGGCTTGGCAATTTGGCGCCATGCGCGGGAAAAACGCAGCAGCGTGATGGTGGCCGCAGAATAAGGGCTTGTCGCGCGCCGCCAGCGCGCCATTTCAGGGGCGATGAACGCCATTGCCCCTGCCCTGCCCGAAATTGCCCTTGCCGAAATGCCCGCCTGGCTGATTGGTGAATTACGGTCTGACCATGCCGGCGAAACCGGCGCGGTCATGATCTATCGTGGCATCGTTGCCTTCTGCAAAGACCCCGCCATTCGCGACTTCGCTGAGCGGCATGGCGCGACGGAACAGGGCCATCTAGATTTGCTGAATGCCCTGCTGCCGCCTGAAGCGCATAGCAAGCTTTTGCCCATTTGGCGGATCGCCGGCTGGATGACCGGCGCCATCCCCGCGCTGTTTGGCCCGCGCGCCGTCTATGCCACCATTGATGCTGTCGAAAGCTTTGTGGACCACCATTACCAGCAGCAGCTGGATCGGCTGGAAGCGGAGGGGTTGTTCCAACCCTTGCAAACGCTGCTCCGCCACTGCCAGGAAGAAGAAATTCACCACCGCGACGAAGCGCGCGAAGCGGGTGAAGGCCGTGCTTATGGCCCGCTGCTTGGTGCCTGGGCCTGGGTGGTGGGCGCGGGTTCCAAAGCCGCCGTGGTAGCCGCGAAGCGGATTTGAAAGCGGCGCCTTATCGCGCCATCCGCGTTTCCCGCCACCAGACCAGCAAGCCGCCCGCCAGAATTGCCGCTGTGCCAACCCAGGTCCAGAAATCCGGGAAGGTTTGAAACACCAGCCAGCCCACAATGGCTGCGAAAATGATTTGAATGGTGCTGAAAGGCGCCAGCATGGAAGCCGGCGCGCGCTGAAACGCCGCCACCAACAACATCTGGCCGTATAGATTGAGCACACCCGCCGCAGCAAAGGCTGGCGCATCCGCGATATCGGGCAAAGTCCAGACCAGCGGCACAAAAGCCGCCGCCAGCGCCAATTGCACCGCACTGGTCCAAATGAGGGTGGTGATCGCGCCATCGCGCGGCATCATGCGCGTAATGACCAGGGCAAAGGCCCAAAGCACAGCTTCCGACAGCGGCCAAAGCGCCGCCGGGCCGAATACCCCCATGCCTGGGCGCAGCACCACCAGCACGCCCAGAAAGCCCATCGCCACCGCCACCCAGCGCTGCCAATCCACTTTTTCCTTGAGCAGCCAAATGGAAAACAACACAACAATGAAGGGCGAGACATAGGCAAGCGCGGTGCAATCCGCGAGGTCGAGCAAACTCAGCCCCTGCACGAACATGATGGTACAGAAATAAATACAGGCCCCGCGCAGGATTTGCAGGCGCGGATGTGCGCTTTGCATCACGGCGGCCCCGCGCCAAGCGATGAAGCCCAGCAGCGGCAGCATCTGAAACACCGCGCGCCCGAAGCCGATTTCAAGCGCGTGGTAGCGTTCCGTCAGGACCTTGGATGTCGCATCCACCATGGTCAGCAGGAAGAAGCCCGCCAAAAGCAGGGCGACAGCCAGCACGCGATTCTGGTGTGGCGCCATCATAATGGCGCGCCCATTGATGCGCCGAAGAAATCACGCGGTACGCCTTCACCCAAACCCAACATTAATTCCGTCAACCGCGCCATCGCTGCATCGCCAATCACCGGCGCGGCAAAGCGCTGGCATTTCGCCGCAACCGCCGCCGTATCCAAGGCAAGGCCAGGATCACCCGCGATGGCGCCAACCGAAGCGGCATGGCTTTCACCATCGGCCAGCGTCACGATCAACCGCGCGCCACGTTTTTCGGCGCGTGTCAGCGCCGCATCCTCGGTGAGTTCCACCAGCGCTTCGAAGCGACGCAACTCAGGATCAATAAGCGCAGCATCGGTATAAGCGGCGGGGCCAAGATCACCCTGCATCAGCGCCGCCGCCACGGCCCAGGAAAGGCTG
>CAIMVB010000311.1 GCA_903844785.1 uncultured Rhodospirillales bacterium
GCCGGTGGGGCAGGGGGCGCGGCGCTGGCGCCTCTCACCGGAAGGCTTGCGCGTGGAAGGTTTCGTTGCCCCGCCACGCAGCCCAGGCAAGCCCGAAACAGCAATGCGCTGCTGGCGTGATTTTCGTGCCGCTTTTGAAACCTGCGCCGCCGCTTATGGCGTGCCGTTGGAATTGCTGATTGCCACGGCCTGCACCGAATCCGGCGGGCGCGCTGAGGCGCTGCGCGAAGAACCAGGCTTCATCAGTGATGAAGCAACACCGCAGCGCGTCTCACCTGGCTTGATGCAAACCCTGATTGCAACCGCGCGCGAGGTGCTGGGGGATGCCAGCCTGGATCGCGCCCGTTTGCTTGATCCATCCACTTCCATCCGCGCTGGGGCGGCGATGATTCGCGCCCAGGCGATCCGGCGCAAATTGCCCACGCATTTTGATCCACCCTTGGTGGCGATTGCTTATAATGCCGGATCACTCCGCCCACGCGCCGATGGCGCGCCTGACCCTTGGGGCTTGGTGCAGACTTTGCGCGGCGGCCACGCCCATGCCGATGCCTTTGTGGCCTTCTTCAATGATTGCTTCGCCGTTTTTGCACAGGGCGATGCGCCAGCACCGCTGACGCCAAGCTTCTGGGCCTTGCTTAAGGATTAGATTTTTTGCTGGGCCAAGCGAGCACCAAGCCCCCCGCCGCAATCAACAAACACCCCGCCAGCGCCCAAAGCCCGGGCCAGCGGTCAAACATCGCGGCATCCAAGGCAAGCGCGAAGCCAATACGCGCATAATGCCAGGGGGCGAGGGCAGAAACCTCTGCCCTGCGTACCGCGCCGGCCAGGCAGAGCAGCGCTGCTGTCTGCAACAAGGTATAAATCACCACCAAGCCCCAGGTGAGCAGATCGGGGTTCCGCCACAGCACCAGCATGGCAGGCGCGAGGAGCACCACGCCGATCAGCGCGCCTTGGGTGGTGATGTCTTCCGCACTTGCCACATCGCGAATGCGCCGCGTCATGACCTGATAGGTGGCGTAGGACAGGGCCGAGGCAACGGGGATTGCTGCATACCAGGTGAACAACTCGCCACCTGGGCGCACCACCACAAGCATGCCGGCGAAGCCCAGCAACACGGCAATCCAGCGCCGGGCTGAGACTTTTTCCTTGAGCCAAAGCGCGCCAAGGGCGGCCAGGATCACGGGCGCGGTGAAGCCAAGTGCGGCCGCTTCCGTAATCGGCACCAGCCAATAGCCAATCACGCCAAGGGTGGAGGAGAAGATCAGCATCGCGCCCGTCATGCGCTGCGCCCAGGGGCGCGCGGGGGCGGCGATGCGCTTGATGGTGGCAAGCGGTGCGGGCTTCACCATGGTCAGCGCCAGCACCGACCCGAGCACCAGGGCAGAGCGCAGGAAGGTGATTTCAAAAGGATGCAGGCTTTCCGCTAAAACCTTCGCAAGCGCATAGCCAAGTGCGTAGAGCGCGGTACTCGCCAAGGTGAAGATCACTGCGATGGCGTAAGGCGACATGGATCAACGCTGATCCGGGTAGTCGCGGCCAGGGCGCGCGCGATAAGTCGGCATGGACCAACCACGCAGAATGGCCGCGCCGCGTAGTGCAAAACCGGCAAAGGCGCCGATGGGTAGCGCCAGATTGCGCGGCATATCAGCTTCGGTCAGCACAACAAAAACCAGCGCGCCGAAGGCAGCGGCGGTGGCGTAGATTTCGCGGCGCAGGATCAGTGGCAATTCGGCGCAGATGATATCGCGCAGCACACCGCCAAAAGTTGCTGTGATGGTCCCCATCAGGATGGCGACCCAGGGTGGCGCGCCCCAGCGTTGCGCCGCTTCCGCGCCAAGAACAGCGAAGATGCCAAGCCCCACCGCATCGGCCCAAAGCAGCGCGTTGAAGCGCCGTTCCACCAGATGCGCCGTGAAGAAAACCAGCAATGCAATGCCAGACGCCAGCAAAACCATGCCAGGCGCTGTCAGCCAAAATACTGGCACACCCAGCATCAGGTCCCGCGCTGTGCCGCCACCAAACGCGGTGACGCAGGCAATCAAAATAAAGCCCACCGGATCAAGCTGTTTGCGGGAAGCACTCAGCGCCCCGGAAGCCGCCACAACGGCAACAGCGGCCCAGCTCAGCAGGGCCACCGCGCCTTCAAAGGGCGTCATTTTCAGTCCTGGGGTCCAAGGGCCGCGTGGCCCTTGGCGGCTGGCTTGTTTCCTGGTGGTTCATTCTGCGGCAACAGCGTTTGCTTGTGTTTTTTTGCTGCTGGCCCGCGCCCCCCCCGCGCAGAGCAACGAAAGCCCAAGCAAGGCGGCGACCACGGGCAACACCAGGATCGGATAGCCCATATCAATGAGAAACCCGAGCGGCACGGGCGTGATAGCCCCGCCAAGCGGCAGGCCGGCGGAGACAAAGCCAAACACTTTGCCGATCTGCCCCGGCGGGCAGGCATCTTTCAGCATGACATCGCGCGGCGTGCGTGACGCCCCCATGGCAAGCCCGGCGAGCAGCCCAACCCCTGGTAGAGCAACTTCCGGCAAAGCCACCAGCCCCAGCACTAGAAACAGGCCCATGGCGATCAGCGTCAGAATGGTGACAAAGCCCATCAGCCCGCCGCCCTTGGCGCGGTCCACCACCCAACCGCCGATCAGCGTGCCGCCTGTTGCACCCACCATATAGCCCGTCAGCACCATGGAAGCGGTCGCGATGGGGGTTGCCCAGAGCTTGCCCATGACCGTGATGACGAAGGCCTGAATGCCCGAACCGGCCGAGGCCGAGAGCAGGAAGAATGCAAAGAACAGCAGCATGGGCCGCGAAAGCAGTAATTCGCGGCCGGATTGTCCTGCTTCGGCAGCCGTTTTCGGCTTGGCTTGGTCCTTCAGAACACGGCTTTGCAGCAGAATGGCGCCCACCACCGGCACACCGAGCAACCCAACCAGCAAAAGCGCGTCCCGCCAGCCCATTACCGTCATCAGCAAGGCGACGACGGGCGGGGCGAGGGCGAAGCCCAGATTGCCGGTGAAGGTATGCATGGCGAAGGCGCGGCCCATCCGTTCCTGGCGGATGCTGCCGGCTAGAATGGCGTAATCCGCCGGGTGGATCACGCTATTGCCGACACCCGAGAGGATCGCGAGCAGCCAAAGCGCCCAGACCCCCGGCGCGAAAGCCATGGCGGAGATGGATAGCGCCATGATCAGCGTGCCACCCACCAGGAAGGGCCGCGCGCCGTAACGGTCCACCGCGAAGCCGACCGGGGTTTGCAAAAGCGCTGTCGTCCCGCTCATGAGCGCGACCGCCAGGCCTAATTCGGCATAGGACGCGCCGAATTCCTCACGCCAGACGAGAAAGAGAGGCGGCAGGCAGAGCATGTAGAAATGGGACAGGAAATGCCCGGTGCCGATCAGGGCGATGATTCGGGTATCCTGGCCGGCGCCAGAGGATGCTGGAAGTGTCGTGTTCATTGAGCCCTTGGGCCCCTGTCAGATTAGGTTTCGAAACTGCGCCTGGGGGGCGAATTCGTCAATCTTTTCGTGCCTATATGGGCTTGTCGTGACGGATTTGACGCTATGGCATGCGCCTCCTAGAAAGGTGCTTAGAAGTTCGCCAGCGCGGTCTCCGCGCGGAGTCGAATCGTTGGAGTTGGGTTGATGGCAAGGATAAAAGATGCTCGGGAAGCGGCCATGGTTGGCCGCCGTTCCGATGGCACGCTGACGCGCCGGCCTTTGTCGCCGCATTTGCAAGTCTATGACATGATGCAAATGACGAGCCTGCTGTCCATTCTGCACCGCATTTCCGGTGTTGCGTGGTGCGGTGGGCTGGTGCTGCTGGTCTGGTGGCTTGTCGCCGCTGGCACGGGGCAGGGCGCGTTTGCCGCGGCGCAATGGTTCTTCGGGTCCTTCCTCGGCTGGGTCATGCTTTTCGGGCTGACGATTGCGGCCTGGTATCACACGCTGGCCGGCATCCGGCATTTGTTCTGGGATGCAGGCAAGGGCTTCGCCATGGAAGAAGCCTATCGTTCCGGGCGCATGGTGGTGATCGGCACGGCAGTGCTGACCATTGTCACCTGGCTGCTCATTTTGGTCTGAGGGGGCTTATCATGGCTGAAGACAGCGCCTCAATCCGTTCGCTCCGCAGCCCGCTTGGGCGCGTGCGTGGCATGGGCTCCGCCAAGGGCGGCACGCATCATTGGTGGATGCAGCGCATTACATCGATTGCGCTGCTGCCGCTTTCGATCTGGTTGATCTTTTCCCTGGCCGGCTTGGCGGGCGCCGGATATGGCGTGGTGCTGGAATGGATCGGCAATACCTTCAATGCGGTATTGCTGCTGGCCTTCCTGAC
>CAIMVB010000312.1 GCA_903844785.1 uncultured Rhodospirillales bacterium
CGGCGGGTGCGCCCCGGGCAGTGAGTTGGTCTGTCAGGCGCTGATGCAGCGCATGCACTGTCTGGCCGCGCAACAGCAAGGGTTGCAGCCCGGCAAGATCAGTCTTCAGGAGCAAACGTGGCGCGGCCATGGGACCTCAGTTGAAGGGGCTTTACCAAAAATCACCCAAGGAAGAACGGAACCCTATACCTTCCTGCAAGGCAAGACAAAGCGGCATCTGAACGGGTAGCCTTTGCTGTTTCCAGGAAGTGTCAAAGAGGAAGTATTTCGAAGTTGGACTTCAATTAGGACCAAATCATGACGCAGCCAGAATTTTCTGGCGCGTGTCCCGATAACAGGGGAACTCTCACCGCGGTCCAAGCACGCCCAATAAAACTGACAAAGCGATGCGAGCCAGCAGGTGTGACAGGCCACTGGAATTGCCAGAAAGGCTGCGCGCCCACACAATCAACATAACGCCTTTATCCGATGCGGCCAGATCAGGTTACAGCTTGCATTCTGGGCGGCTTGGTACGAATTAACGCGCGATGGTTCAGCGCAGATTATTTTGGCCGATTTTAGCGGGGCTACCCGCTCTTCTGATCCTATTGGGACTAGGCACCTGGCAGGCACAACGGCTGGTGTGGAAGACCGATCTTCTGGCGCGCATTGCCGCCGCCGAAGCTGCCCCGCCCGCACCCTTCAGCGATCCACCCGCACCTTTTGCCAAGCTGGAAGTGCAGGGCCGCTTTGACCATGCGCGCGAAGCGCTGCTGGGCGTTGAAATCCGCGCCAACAGGATGGGCGCGCGGCTGATTGTGCCTTTCCTCCGTGATGATGGCCCGCCCTTGCTGGTGGATCGCGGTTGGGTGCCATTGGAACAGGCAGCGGCGGTCACACGCCCCGAAGGCGCTCAGCGTATCATGGGCTATGTGCGCTTTGGTGAGCCCGCCGGGCGCTTCGCCGCGCAGGATGATTTGGCGGGGCGGCGCTTTTATCACTTTGACCCGGTGGCGATTGGCGCCGCGCTCGGCCAGCCGGGGGTGGCGCCCTATGGGCTGGTGGTGATGGGTCCCCCAGGCAGCTTGCCAGAGCCCACGCAAAGCCTGCCTCGTCCACGCAATAGCCACCTTGGCTATGCCATCACCTGGTATGGATTGGCGCTATCCCTGATTGGTGTTTTCGCCGCCTTCGCCTGGCGCATGAGAAAGGCCGCCTGATGTCCGCTTCCGCCTATGAAAGCCTGAAATCCCGCTTCGCGCGCATTGCCGCGCTGAATGAAGCCGCCGCCATGCTGCATTGGGATGCGAGTGCGATGATGCCCGCCGGCGGCGGTGCCGCGCGGGGTGAGCAATTGGCGACCCTTGCCGGCCTTGCGCATGAATTGCTTACCGCACCGGAAGTGGCCGAGGAATTGGCGGCGGCGCAGGCTGAAGGCGATTGGGATAGTGCAAACTTGTCCTTGATGCGCCGCAGCCATGCCCGCGCCACGGCCCTGCCAACAAGCCTGGTGGAAGCGACCACGCGCGCCAATTCTGCTTGCGAGAAAATCTGGCGGGAAGCGAAAGCAAAGGCGGATTTCGCCATGGTGCGCGGGGCCTTGACCGAGGTTGTGGCCCTGCAACGCGAAACCGCCGCTGCCCTTTCCGCCGCCCTTGGCATGGCGCCTTATGACGCGCTGATGGATGGCTATCAGCGCGGTGTCACGGCGGCGGATGTGGAACCCGTTTTCGCCGCTTATGAGACATTTCTTGCAGATGCCCTGCCGCGCGCCGAGGAAATCCAGGCGCGGCGTGGTGCGGCCCTGCCGCTGTCGGGGCCTTTTCCCGTCACCGCGCAGAAGGCGCTGTGCCAGGCGCTCTCGGCGCGCATTGGTTTGGAATATGATCACGCGCGGCTGGATGAATCGCTCCATCCCTTTTGCGGTGGCACGCCCACCGATGTGCGCATCACAACATTTTATGATGAGGCGGATGCAGCCAAGGCTTTGCTTGGCGTGCTGCATGAAACGGGGCACGCGCTGTATGAACGCGGGCTGCCGGGGGCTTATGCGCGACAGCCGGTTGGTGAGGCAGCGGGCATGGCCGCGCATGAAAGCCAATCCCTGATTGTGGAAATGCAGGCCTGCCGTTCAGATGCGTTTTTGCGCTTTTTGGGCGGCGAATTGCGCGCGCGTTTCGGCTGCGAAGCTACAGAAGTGGCGCCGGAAAATCTCGCGCTTCTATGGCGGCGCGTGGCGCGCGGCTTCATTCGCGTGGATGCGGATGAAATCACCTATCCCGCCCATGTCATTCTGCGCTTTAGGCTTGAGAAGGCGATGATCGAAGGCGCGCTTCAAGTCGCTGATCTGCCCAGCGCCTGGAATGATGGCTTGGAAAAGCTTTTGGGCATTCGCCCGCCCAATGACGCCAAGGGATGCTTGCAGGATATCCATTGGCATGATGGCGCTTTTGGCTATTTCCCATCCTACACCTTGGGCGCCATGGCGGCAGCGCAATTAATGAAGGCAGCGCGCGTGGCGGAACCTGGCTTGGATGACGCTTTGGCCAAAGGCCATATGGCGCCCTTGCTTGGTTGGTTACGCCAGAACGTGCATGGCCAGGGATCGCTGCTCGGCTTTCAGGATTTATTGCGCGCAGCCACGGGCAAACCGCTCGACCCGCAGGATTTCATGGATCATTTGCGCGCGCGGTATTTAGCGGCGTAAGTGGCGGGCTTCAGGCGTCGTGCAGAAAATCGACCACGGCCGCGTTGAAGCCTTCCGTATCATCCCAATTCAGCAAATGCGCCGCGCCCGGCAGCGTGACGCGCCGCAGACCCGGAATGGCAGTGGCCAAACCATCTGCAACACGGCGAAAATGTGCCTCAGCCCGGCCGCCATCCAGCAATAGACAAGGCATAGAAAGCGCCTCAGCCGAAGCGCGGGTATAGGGTACTCGCCCTTCCTGCCCTTGGCCGATCAGCGTGAGCGCATTGTCGCGGCAAATGCGCTGGCGTGCTTCGCCGAGGCGCGCCCAAGCGCCTTGCCCCAACGCGTAATCATAGAAACTGCTGAGCCCCGCTTCGATATCGCCTTGCGCCACCTTGCCGACCGCATCGGCAATCAAGGCGGTATAGCTGGGTTGCACCGTGCAAGGCGCGATGAAGCCATCCCCCAATACGCCGGCGGGTTCCGCCAGCACCAGGCGGCGGAGCAATTCCGGGCGCCGTTCCGCCACGCGAAAGGCGATATAGCCGCCGCGCGAATGGCCAAGCAGATCAACCGGCCCAAGCCCAAGCGCCGCAATGAAGGTCGCGATATCCGCAATATGTTCTTCAATGGAAAGCCGCGCCGCGCCCTTGGCGTCATTCGGCCAGTAATGGCGCAGGCTTGGTGCGAAAACATGAAAGCCGGCGGCCGCGAAGGCTGAGATTTGCGGCGCCCAATAGCGATAATCGTAAAGCGAGCCATGTACCAGCAATAGCGGCTGCCCCTGACCTTCTTCGATAAAGGCCATGTCGTAACTATTGATTGTGATATTGCGCATGGGATGAGGTTCCGTGGCTTTGGGCTTCACGCAATCTCACGCAGCATCTTGGCGCGCAGAGCGCGGGCAAAATCACGCCGCGTTTCTGCAACCATCACAAAGGCGCCCGGCCCGCCCATCACATTGCGTTCGTAATGCACATGCAGCGGTTCATTGCCGCGTGTCACTGGCGCGATTTCAATGGCAAGACCATTGATGGTGATGCCCTGCGCCAC
>CAIMVB010000313.1 GCA_903844785.1 uncultured Rhodospirillales bacterium
GTGCGGCAATTTGTTCAACCGCGCCCGCGATTTGCGCGATGATGGCCGGCGGCGTGGCGGCGGGGGCCATCAGGCCGATCCAGCCGGTATAATCATAGCCTGGGATATCAGCGGCCTCCGCCAGCGGTGGGATATCGGGTGCCAAGCGACTGCGCCGCCCACTCGTGGAACCATAGGCCTTGAGCTTGCCTTCGCGGATCAGCGTGCCGGAAGCGGCGAGCGTTTCAATCGCAAAATGAACCTGGCCACCCAGCACAGCCGCCATGGCGGGGCCGCTGCCCTGATAGGGGATATGAAGTGCATCCACATTGGCACGGGCGAGGAACAGTGCGGTCAGCACATGCTGCGACCCCGCCGCGCCGGATGACGCATAAGTGTATTTACCGGGATTGGCGCGCAGCAGCGCAATCAAGGCGCGCGCATCGACCGGCGGGAAATCCGCCCGCGCCACCAGGATATAGGGTGAGCCGGAAAAACGTGCGACAGGCGCCAAATCGCGACTGACATCATAAGGTGTTCGATGGATCAGTGGGCCTAGGCTGATCGGGCCGATCGAAGCGGCCAACAGCGTGTAGCCATCCGGTGCGGCCTTGGCGACCATATCCGTGCCGATACTGCCACCCGCGCCGGGGCGATTTTCCGGCACAATGGGCTGCCCCAGCCGTTCCGAAAGGCGCTGCGCCATCAGACGCCCAACCTGGTCTGTCGCCTGACCCGGCGGCCAGGGAACCACCAGCCGAATGGGCCGCGTTGGCCAAGCCTGCGCTTGCGCGGGCCGCATCATGAAGGGCAATCCCGCCAAAGCGAGTGTGCGTCTTTTGATCATGGCGCTTTCCTCTCCTGCCGCGCATCCTGACGCATTGGTGTGGGAGCGCAAGCGGGTGCGGCGCGCGTTGTTATTGCGGCTTGATGCCTGCGGCGCGTGCCAGTGCGCCCAGTTTTTCCAATTCGCTCTGGATGAAGGCGCTGTATTCAGCCGGACTCCAGGGCGGCGGTGCTCCGCCCAGTTCCTCAAGCCTCGCGCGGGTTTCTGGTTCTGCCAATATGCCCTGGGTTTCGCGCGTAAGGCGCGCTAGAATGGGGGCTGGTGTCGCCGCGGGGGCGGATAGGCCAAACCAGGCGGCGGAGACCACATCAAGCCCAGCTTCGCGCATGGTTGGCAAATCGGGAAAAAGCGGTGAGCGGGCTTCGCTGAGAAGCGCCAGTGCGCGTAAGGAACCGCTACGGATATGGCCAACCGCCGATGGCAGGCTGTCAATAATGCCGGGCACAATACCGGCAATCACATCGGTCAGCGCCGGGCCAACGCCGCGATATACCACCGACCTCACCTCAACACCCATCGCCTGGCCAAGCCTGACCCCCGCCAGGTGGGAAGATGTGCCAATGGCGGCTACCGCAAGCGTCAGTTCTTTTTCGCGCCTGCCCAGTTCCAGATATTCCTGGATATTACGCGCAGGGTGATTGCGCGTAACCAGCAAAGCGGGGGGGGTGCGTGACAGCAGCGCGATATGCGCGAAATCCGCCATCGGGTCATAGCCGATATTCGGATAAATCGCGGGGGAGACGCCATGCGAGGTGGAGGAGGAAACGAGCAGCGTATGCCCATCCGCTTCCGCGCGCGCCACAAGCTGTGCGCCGAGTGTCGCCCCCGCGCCGGGGCGGTTTTCCACCAACATGGTCTGGCCGAGTCTGGGGGCAAGTTTTTCTGCCGCCAGTCGCCCAACCACATCCGTGGTGCCACCGGGCGCAAAGGGCACAATCAGCCGGATGGGCCGCGATGGCCAGGTGGGCGTTTGTGCGGAAGAAGCGGCGGCCAAGGACAAGAACGGCAGGGCCAAGCCAAAGCGGCGCGTAATCATTCTACCCGAACCCCCGCGCGGCGCACCACGGGCGCCCATTTTGCCTGATCGGCGGCATAGAAGGCGGTGAAAGCGGCCGGGCTTTCGCTGATTTCAACATCAATGCCGCCTTCTTCCAATTTGCGGCGTGTTTCAGCCTCATTTACCGTGGCATTCAGCGCGGCATGCAGGCGCTGCACGCGGTCCATCGGCGTGCCGCCAGTGGCCAAAATGCCGAACCAGGTCGCCGTTTGAATTTCAGGAAAACCGGCTTCACCGGTGGTGGGCAGGTCCGGCAGGGCGGCATTGCGGCGCGGCCCGGCAATGGCAAGGGCGCGCACCGTGCCGGCGCGGATTTGTGGCTGAAGCGGCGCCAGCGCATTGGTGAAAACCTGCAAGCGCCCGGCGATCAAATCATTCAAGGCCGGTCCCGTGCCGCGATAGGGGATATGTTCCATCTCCACATCCAGCACCTGGGAAATCAGCGCGCCGGCGGCATGGCCCGTACTGCCAACGCCGGGCGAGCCATAGGTGAAGGGCGCCCGCGCGGCCCGTGCGGCTGCCTGCAATTCGCGCAAATTCGTGGCTGCGACCGATGGATGCACCACAATCACATTGGCGCCGCTGCCAATCAGGCCAATCGGCGCAAAGGCGGTGGCGGGGTCATAGGGCAGGTTGCGGCGGACCAATTGATTGATGGTGAGGCTACCCGAACCGCCCAGGAGCAAGGTGTAACCATCGGGCGGCGTTTTCGCGACCACTTCCGCGCCTAAAGCCCCGCCGGCGCCGCCGCGATTTTCAATGACTACCGGCTGGCCGAGCCGCGCCGCCATGCCATCCGCAACCAGCCGCCCGACAATGTCATTGGTGCCGCCGGGCGGGAAGGGGATAACGAAGCGGATCGGGCGATCCGGAAATTGCGCCAGGGCGCTGGTGCCGGGCAGCGCTAGCGCAACAAGAACCGCCCAAAACCAGCACCAAAGCGCGCGCATGCGATCAGCCCTTCTTCTTGCGGGCTTCCCACTCATCCAAATCAATGCGCGGGATTTCGATGCGATCCGTGGTGCGCGCATACCAGCCACGCCCATGCATGCGCCCAACCAGGTCGAGCTTTGGCGTATCGATGTAGTATTTCGCCGGATCCATCACGCAATCATCCTGCACATACATGCCAACGACCTTGCCGAGCACGATGATGTGCCGACCCGCAGGCACGAATTGAAAAATTTCGCATTCCAAAGAAACCGGGCTTTGCGCAATGCGCGGCACGTCAACCTTGGTGGATGGCGCGGTGGAAAGCCCCGCTTCCGTGATTTCGCTGACACCGGGTGGGAAATCCACGGCCGTGATGTTCATCTTCTCCGCCAAATCGGCCGAGACCATATTCACCACGAATTGCCCCGTCGCTTCGATATTCGCGACCGTATCCTTCAGCGCCCCCGGCGCGCGCGGCCCGCAGCCAAATCCCACCACCACGGGATTGTCGGAGAAGGCGTTGAAGAAGGAATAGGGCGCGGCATTCACCACGCCATCCTTATCCTTCGTCACCACCCAAGCGACAGGGCGGGGCACCACGGTGGACACCACCAGCTTATAGGCCTGTTCGAAGGGGATTTTGGCGAAATCGAAATTCATCGGGTGCTTCCTTGGTGTTGAAGGCGAAAAATCAAACCACGCGATGCGGGGGCGAAATGCCCTGGATCAGCACGGCGGAGAGGTTTTCAATGCAGCGCATGCCCATGGCGTGGCGCGTTTCGATGGTGGCGGAACCGAGATGCGGCAGCAGCGCCACATTCTCAAGCGGCATATAGCCCGGATGCACGCGGGGTTCCCCATCATAAACATCCAAGCCAGCGGCACGGATATGGCCGGATTTCAGGGCGGCGATCAGTGCCTCATCATCCACGGAAGGTCCGCGGCCTGAATTGATGACAATGGCGCCTTTCTTCATTTGCGCGAGGCGTTCGGCATTCAGCCATTTGCGCGTGCCATCGCCGCCTGGGACATGCATGGAAAGCACGTCAATGGCGCCAAGGAAGCCCGCATCGGTTTCGTGAAAAATGGCGCCCTGTTCCACCTCGGCTGGCAGCCGCTGCATGTCGCGATAGTGGATTTCCATCTGCACGCCGCGCGCCATTGCGGCCAATTCGCGGCCAATGCGGCCAAAGCCCAGCACGCCAAGCTTCTTGGCTTGCAGGGTCACGCCCATAAGCTGCGTGGGCGCCCAGCCCTCCCACTGCCCGGCGCGGACCATGCGCTCCCCTTCTCCGGCGCGGCGGGCGGCCATCAGCATCAGGGTGAAGGCGCATTCGGCGGTCGCGAAGGACAGCACCTCGGGCGTATTGGTCACGGCGATGCCGCGTGCGCGGGCGGCATCTATCGCGACATGGTCAAAGCCGACGCTGAAGGTCGCAATCACCTTCACACTCTCCGGCAGGGTGCCGATGGCGGCGGCGTTCATCGCATCGCCGGCGGCGCAGAGGATCCCCGCCGCGCCGCAGGCCTTGGCGCGGGCGGCAATTTCAGCGCCATCGCGGCCCCACAGCGCATCTTCTGGGTTCAGCCTGGCGTCAAATACCTCGGTCAGCCTCGCCTCAACGGCTTCGGGCAATTTCCGGGTGACAAGAAGGACTGGCTTGGCCATGAGGGTTCGCGCTCCGCTGGTCTGATCGGGCCGCACCATGGCCTGACTTCAGCCGTCTTGCCAGAGGGCGGGTGAGGGGGCAGGGTCGGGGCATCATTCTTTCGTGGAGAAACGGGTCATGGATTTGGGTTTGAAGGGCAAGCGGGCCTTGGTCATGGGCGGTTCCAAGGGGCTTGGGCGGTCCATCGCGGATGCCATCGCGGCCGAGGGTGCCATTGTCACGGTGAGCGGGCGCGAACAGGCAAGCCTTGATAAGGTTGCGGCGGAATTGAAGGTGCAGGGTGCTCAGGCAGCCTATGGAATTCAGGCTGATGTCTCCTCCGGAGCGGAGATGGACAAGCTGGCCGATGCCGCGGTCGCGGCCATGGGGGGCGTGGATATCCTGGTGCTGAACCATGGCGGGCCGCCGGTCTGCACCGCTTCTCAGATGAAGGAAGAAGATCTGGTCAAGTGGTTCCAGAATATCGTGGTCTCCCCCATTCGCATCACCAACCGGCTGATGCCGGCGATGCGCGCGCAGAAATGGGGCCGCGTTATCGTGGTGGGCAGCACGGGCATGCAGCACCCGATCCCCACCCTTGCACTTTCCAATACGCTGCGCGCTTCGATCTGGGGGTGGCTCAAGACACTGGCGGCGGAAGTGGCCGCCGACGGCGTGACCATGAATGTGCTGGCGCCCGGCAGCATCCTGACCGATCGCATCACCACCAATACGGCCATTCGTGCTAAGCAAACGGGCGTTTCGGAGGATGAAATCCTGGCCCAGACCGCCAAGGAAATTCCCGCAGGTCGCATCGGCATGCCTGCCGAATATGGGCCGATGGGTGCCTTCCTGGCGGGTGAGACCGGCGCTTATATCACCTCTTCCATGATCCGCGTGGATGGCGGGCGCGTGCGGAGCATGTTGTAAGCCCGCGCCATGCTGCCCAATTTGAATCCTGACATGGCCCTCGCCGCGCGGTTGTTTGACGCGCTGCGAGAGGCGACGCGCGATGGCGAAGGTGTCACGCGCGAAGCCTATGGCCGCGGAGAGCGCATCGCGCATCAATTGGTGCGCGCGGCGGCGGAAGAACTTGGTCTGGAATGCCGCAATGATGTCGCGGGCAATCTGTACATGACCCTGCCCGGAGCTGATCGCGCTGCCAAGCGGGTCATCATGGGCAGCCATTTGGATTCGGTGCGCGAAGGCGGCAATTTCGATGGCGCCGCCGGGGTTCTGGCGGGGCTGGCGGCGGTGGCCGGCATGAAGCGTGCAGGGTTTCAGCCCGCGCGCGACATGACGGTGATGGCCATTCGTGCCGAGGAGGCCGGGCAATGGTTCCCAACCTCCTACCCCGGCAGCAAGGCAGCGCTTGGTTTGCTGGCGCCCGAGATTTTGCAGGTGAAGCGCACGGATAGCGGCAGGACGCTGGCCGAGCATATGCGCGAAGAAGGCTTTGATCCCGATGCAGTGGCGCGCGGTGAGCATCTGCTCGGGCCGGAAAATACTGCTGCGTTTCTGGAAGTGCATATCGAACAAGGGCCGAGCCTTGATTCGGAAGGACTGCCGATTGGCATCGTGACCGGCATCCCCGGATCGCGCCGGCTCCGCGCCGCGCGCGTGTTGGGTGAGTATAATCATTCGGGCGCGACGGCGCGGCGTTATCGGCGCGATGCTGCCGTTGCCTTAGCGGAGCTTGTGCATCGGCTGGATGAGGAATGGTGCCGGCTGGAAGCGCTGGGTCACGCAATGGTTTGCACCTTCTGCACCATGGCAACCACGGAAGAAGCCGGCTTTACGAAAATCGCCGGTGAGGCGCGGTTTCAGCTTGATGTGCGCAGCGTTGATCCCGCATCGCGCGATCTGCTTTTCGCCGCCATGGGGCGCATTATTACGGAAATCGAGGCGCGGCGCAGTGTGCGCTTTGACCTTGGCCCGGAAACCGGCAGCATTTCGGCGCCGATGGATCAGGGCGTACTGGCAGGGTTGGAAAGCGCGGCGAAGGCGCTTGGGATTTCTTATCGCCACATGGCATCGGGGGCCGGGCATGATGCGGCGGCCTTTGCCGAAGCGGGCGTACCGGCGGCGATGCTTTTCGTTCGCAATCAGAATGGTAGTCATAATCCGAAGGAAGACATGCGCATGGAAGATTTTGCGGCCGCTTGCGCCGTGGTGACCCGTTGGGCCGCGGAGATGGGGCAATGAGTACATCAGCACATACGAATGCGCGTCTTGCCGTCGATATTGGCGGCACCTTCACGGATCTTGCCATCGAAAAGGATGGCCAGCGCTGGACCGCCAAGGTGCTCACCACCCCCGCCGCGCCTGAGAAGGGCGTGCTGGAAGGGGTGCAGCAGGTGCTTGCCAAGGCGGGGATGAAGCCCGCCGATCTTGCGCTGGTGATCCATGGCACCACGCTTGCCACCAATGCGGTGATTGAACGCAAGGGAGCAAAAACCGCGCTGATCACCACGGAAGGTTTCCGCGATGTTTTGGCGCTGGCCAATGAAGCCCGTTACGATCAGTATGATCTGAACATCGAATTGCCGAAGCCTTTGGTGCCGCGCCGCTGGCGCCTGCCAGTGCCGGAACGCTTGGATAATACCGGCAAGGTGCTGCTGGCCTTGGATGAGGCAGCGGTGCGCGCGCATGTGCCTTTCCTGCGCGCTGAGGGTATTGAAAGCCTGGCCATTGGTTTCATCCATGGCTTTGTGAACCCAACCCATGAACGCCGCGCCGCCGAAATTGTGCGGGAGATGTGGCCGGAATTGCCAATCTCGCTGTCTTCCGAAGTCTCCCCGGAAATGCGCGAATGGGAGCGTTTTTCAACAACGGTCGCCAATGCCTATGTGCAGCCCTTGATGGCGCGCTACCTCAAGCA
>CAIMVB010000314.1 GCA_903844785.1 uncultured Rhodospirillales bacterium
CGCCTATGATGCGCATCCTTGCCTGAGCCTTGCGGCAGCGGATTGGATTGTCGCAAAGCAGGTGAAACTGCTGGCCTGTGATTTCCCAACGCCTGATCTGCCCGTGCATCGCCGCCCAGCCGATGGTTTCACCTGGCCGGTGCATCAGCGGCTTTTGCGCGATGGTGTGCTGATTTGTGAGCATTTGCGCGGCCCGCGCCCACTTGCCGGTAAGCGTGTGGAATTCATCTTCGGTGCGCTGGCCATTACTGGTTCGGATGGCGCGCCAGCGCGCGTCATGGCGCGTGAAATCGCCGCATGACAGGACAGGTTCTTGGCTTCATCGGGCTGGGCCGTATGGGCGGGCTGATGGCAGCGCGGCTATTGGATGCCGGCCATAGGCTGGTGGTTTGCGATACCGCGCCCGATGCCTTGGCGCCGCTGGTCACGCGCGGTGCTGAAGCCGCGCACGATCCTGCGGAGGTCGCGGATCGCGCCGATATCATCATCACCTGCTTGCCCACACCAAAGGTCGTTGAAGAAGTGGCCCTTGGGGTGCGCGGTGTCGCACAAGGCAAGCGCGCGAAATTCATGGTGGATACCTCAACCACCGGATCAGCCGTGGCGGCGCGCATCGCTGCCGGCCTTGCCCAGCATGGCATTACCGGGATTGATGCGCCGGTCAGTGGCGGGCTGGCCGGTGCGCGCGCGGGTACGCTGGCCGTGATGCTGGCCTGCACGCCGGAACAACGCCTGATTTTGGAACCAGTGCTTGCTGCCTTTGGGCGCATATTCCATGTCGGCGAAAAGCCCGGCCTTGGGCAGAGCATGAAGCTGGTCAATAATATTCTCTCTGCGGTCAGCCTGGCGGCCACGGCGGAAGCGGTGGTGATGGGCGTGAAGGCTGGGCTTGATGCAGAAACCATTATTGATGTGGTGAATGCCGGCACCGGGCGCAGTTCCGCTTCCCAGGATAAATTCCCGCGCGCCATCCTGCCGCGCAGCTTTGATTTCGGTATGCCCGCTGGCCTATTCCTGAAAGATGTCGGGCTTTATCTTTCGGAAGCGGAAGCACTGGATGCGCCGCGCGAAATTGCCGAAGTGATCGTGAAGCATTGGCGCGAAACCGCTGAAACCCAAGGTGCGGATCAGGATATGACCACGATCGTGCGTATGCTGGAAGAACGCGCTGGCGTACGCGTCGCCGCGAAGGATGCGCCCAATGACTGAAGCGCTATCAGCCACGCAAACCCTGGCACGCTTCATCACCGAATCGCGTTTTGAAGCCCTGCCTGAGGCGCTCCGCCATGAAGGGCGGCGTTCCATCCTGAACCATGTCGGCTGTGCGCTTGGTGTCGCGCGCGATCCGGCGGTGGTCACCGCGCTTGAGATCATGCGCGAAAGCTCCGGCAAATCCGTCGCCAGCGTTTATGGGCAGCGTGAAAAGCTCGGCGTCATGGAAGCCGCTTTCGTCAATGCCATTGCCTCCAATCTGCTCGATTATGATGATACGCATCTGCGCACCGTAATCCACCCAAGCGCGCCAGTTACCCCTGCGGTTTTTGCGCTGGCGGAAGAAGCCGGCGCCACCGGCGCGGAAGTACTGCATGCCTTCCTGCTGGGCGGAGAGGTTGCCTGCCGTATCGGCAATGCAGTCTCACCTGGCCATTACGCGCGGGGTTGGCACATCACAGCCAGTACCGGCGTCTTTGGTGCTGCTGCCGCGGCGGCGCGGCTGCTGCGGCTTTCCGCTGAACAAACCGCCGATGCGCTTGGCATCGCCGCCAGCCAATCCGGCAGTATTGTGGAAAACCTTGCAACAGCGGCGAAGAATATCGGTGTGGGCAATGCGGCACGGAATGGCATTCTGGCGGCACGCTTCGCCGCGCGCGGTTATCGTGCGGCACCCCTTTCGATAGAAGGCCCGCTTGGCTGGGCACGCGCCATGGGGGATGAACCGCAACTCAAGGAAATCACCGAAGGGCTTGGCCAGCGCTGGGAAATCGCACGCAATACCTACAAACCCTACGCAGCGGGGATAGTGTTTCACGCGGTGATTGATGCCTGCCTGGAACTGCGCGAA